>NZ_OAOP01000004.1:0-300000 GCF_900207585.1 Bacillus oleivorans
TATTAGCCCCGGTTTCCCGGAGTTATCCCAGTCTTACAGGCAGGTTATCCACGTGTTACTCACCCGTCCGCCGCTAACCTTCAGGAGCAAGCTCCTAAAGGTCCGCTCGACTTGCATGTATTAGGCACGCCGCCAGCGTTCGTCCTGAGCCAGGATCAAACTCTCCATAAAAGTGTTTGATATAGCTCTTTAAAAAATAGAATTAACGTTGACGCTTTTCTTTGTTCAGTTTTCAAGGAACAATGTGTTACTTCTTGTTTCCATGCTCAAGCTGAAGATTACTTCTTCGAAAAAGCTCTGATGCAGGAGCAAGATTACTATGTTAACACATAAATCATTATGCGTCAATAGTATTTTTTGATTTAATGCTTTCTTGCTATTAAATCGAATTTTCACTTCCGATTTAATGTTATGATGCAAGAGCATTTTTTGGTTAATCGCCTTAAAACAGCGACTTTTATATCATAACACCCTCATTCAAGAGTGTCAATATAAAATTTCTAGTTGTTTTTCTTTCTTGCTGGTCGCATCAGCGACGTTTAATACTATATCAAGATAACACCTATAGAGTCAACCATTTTTTCAAAAAAAATATACGCAGAGATTATTGTCTTTAGAGTCCCTGCGTTATTCTTTTTTATGATTCTGAAGTGTACGCATAAAATCGGTGGAACAGTCCTGAACCCTTGGTCTCTTTTTCGATAACTTTGATTACTTTTCGTTCGACTAAGTATTCAATAAGCATCCCTAAATCGACAGAATAGATTTCAAGTTCTGGATGAGTGAGGATCTCTTGAAACTGCCAATACTCTTTTTCCTTTAAGACTTCTAATAAGTGACCAGCACCTATTTCAGTTTTAGAATGAATTAGAAATTCACTGGCAAGAAACAAAAGCTCCAGTCTTTTATCCAGTGTCTCTTCACTAGTTACAAGTTCTTCATATAGCTTATAAATTTCCGGCTCAATTTGCTTTACTTGGTTCCAAACGGTCACTTCCGGATGAAAGCCATTTTCGATGACCGCTAATCTCCCTAAATGATGTAGAGAGTGAACTACATGGTTGTACGCGTCTAAATACTGTTTATTTTCAAAGAAAGACTTTCCGTCCATATAGCGGCGAATAAGCTTTGCAAATTCTAAACCCATTTTTACTTTTCTGCCATAAAACGGGAAGTCTCTAATTTCCTCTTTAAGCTGGTCCATAAATTCGTTTCGGTCAAATAGAATTTTTCCATTATACAGCCATTCAAAGATTTTTCGGTTCGTTCCAAACATAATCCATTCCCGCAATTGTGTTTCACTCACAATGTGCAGCGCAGCTTTTTTATTTTCATATGCATAGTGTTTTATATATACTTTGTTAGTCTCATCATTTGTAATGACTAATAATACGGCATCAAATGTGTCCGTAAATGCACTGGCTTTTTGATTTTTCTCTATAAGAATAACGCCTAATGTTCCAGGCTGGCTTGCTCTTTCCTGATATATGGGTCGAAGGATATCTTCCATGGTCTCTCCTCCAATTGGTTAATAACATCTATTTCTACAATTTAATCAAAAGTCCTCCTTAATCGTACCACGAATCTATTTTCAATGAAGTATTATTAGAAGATAAAAAAGTATGGTATATTGTACCGTAGGAGGGACAATCTTTATGCTTAAATACTCTAGCAAGATTAATAAAATCCGCACATTCGCATTAAGTTTAATCTTCGTTGGCTTTATTGTCATGTACTTTGGCATTTTTTTTCGCACTAAACCAATCATCATGACGATTTTTATGTTACTTGGTCTTTTATTTATAATTGCCAGTACAGTTGTTTATTTTTGGATTGGTATGTTATCAACAAAAGCAGTACAGGTTACCTGTCCAAGCTGCGGAAAAGTCACCAAAATCCTCGGCCGAGTAGATATATGTATGTATTGCAATGAACCGCTGACTCTTGACCCTGCATTAGAAGGAAAAGAATTCAATGAGGGTTATAATAATAAAAGGAAATCTAAGGAGCTATAATTTATTTAAAAAACACGTAAACGAGGCTAGCCACATTAACTGGTTAGCCTCGTTTTTTTATTTAAATTAAAAAAGTCACTCGAGTGAGCGACTTTTCAGTTTTCTTAATGCGTTTCTTTTTTGCTGCAGTCATCACAAGTTCCGTAAATCTCCATGCGATGATGAGTTACTTTAAAACCAGTAACATGTGAAGCAAATTGTTCTACTTCATCAAGTCCTGGATAATGGAAATCTACAATCTTCCCACAACTCTCACAAATAGCATGGTAATGATCTGTAGTCACAAGATCAAATCTACTGGATGAATCTCCATATGTTAGTTCTTTCACTAACCCCACATCTTTAAATACGCGCAAATTATTGTAAACTGTGGCTACGCTCATGTTTGGAAATTTTCCCTCAAGCGCTTTATAGATATCATCAGCTGTAGGATGACTCATTGATTGAATTAAGTACTCTAAAATCGCATGACGTTGTGGTGTGATCCGAACACCTGTGTCTTTCAAAGCAGATATAGCCTCTTTAAGTTGAACTTGGGTCACCGTCATGCACCTTCTTTCTTGAAAAGTATTATCAGATTATAATATTTATAATTAGTGTACTAGGAGTTTAGACTTATTGTCAATATCTAGCATAGGCGGAATCCCTAAAATTAAATTTCATGAAGGTTTTTTTCCAAACACCCAGTATTCGCATTTACATAACGGGCAACGACAAAAAGAAAATCAGATAATCGATTTAGATAGGAAAGAACAAGCGGATTAACGCTATCGCCAATTCTGACAGCGAGCCGTTCAGCTCTCCTTACAACTGTTCTTGCCACATGAAAGCTAGCACCTGACGGATGGCCGCCTGGCAAGATGAAGTTTTTTAATGGAGCAAGGCTGGCATCTAATTGGTCGATGCTTACCTCTAGCTCTGTTATATGGCCAGTCTCTAATTTCCACTTCACTTCTTTTCCTGCAGGTGTAGCAAGCTCAGCCCCGACATGAAAAAGAATCGTCTGTACAGTATGTAGTATACGCAAAAGTTCCTCTTTACCTTCAAAATCAACAGCTTGTAAAAAACTTACACCTTGACCTATGTATGAGTTCGCTTCGTCACAGGTGCCATATGCTTCTACACGTAAATCAGCTTTTGAAACCCGATCCCCGTAAACAAGTGAGGTCAATCCCTTGTCACCGGATTTAGTATATATTTTCATGATTAGTACCTCCTGTCCAATTGGATCACATTTTTCATTTCGCCAGGTACTCCTTTAAATATATGAAGATTGTGAGAAAAAATGTCAAAAGCCCGCGGCAAATAGCGCTTACTCTTCCCCGAGATATGTGGAGTAATCGTAACATTCTCCATTGTCCATAATGGATTTTCTTTTCGAAGAGGCTCTTCTTCTAGCACATCTAAATAAGCATGGGCAATTTCCTGTTCCTGAAGGGCATTTATTAGAACATCGATCTCGACTAGGCTGCCTCGTCCTATATTAATAAAAACTGCACTTTGTTTCATTAATTTAAAATGCTTTTTTTGCAGTAAGTGCTTGGTTGATTCAAGACTCGGTAATACGGAAACAATATAATCTGCCTGCTGAAGTGGTTGTTCCCATCGATCCATACTATACATTTCGTCAAAATTCTCAGCATTCCTTCCAGTCGTATTCACGCCTATTGTATGCATGCCAAATAATTGACAGCGTTTGGCTATCTCACCGCCAATGGCTCCAGCCCCGAGGATAAGAACGGTAGCTCCATATAGTTCTTCTGTTTCAATACGGCGGTTCCAGTTGCTTACCTTTTGTTCGAAAAGAAAACGATCGAACCGTTTCGCATGCCGCAGCATTATACCAAGTGTATATTCGGCCATCGGAATTTGATGAATCCCTCTGGCATTTGTAACTAGGATATTTCTTGCTTGAATCGCTTCAAAAGGTAATTTTTCGACTCCTGCAGACATGACGGATATCCATTGCAGATTCTCGGCTTTTTCAATATCTTGGGCCGTTAAATCTTCCCCATATGTAATAAAAATCTCGGCTTCTAAAAATTCATTATAAAAATCTCCCTTTATTCCCTTATTAAAAAGAAATTGATCTTCGGGAAAGAGCTGACGAACTTGTTCTTGCAAATCCGCGGAAGGCAAGATTGAGGAAACGATTTTCATTGATGGATCCCCCTTTTTCGAAATCTTTTTATTCATTTTATCATTGAAATAATTTG
Organism: Bacillus oleivorans; assembly: GCF_900207585.1. GTDB lineage: Bacteria > Bacillota > Bacilli > Bacillales > JC228 > Bacillus_BF > Bacillus_BF oleivorans. Next base: position 4,232 of record NZ_OAOP01000004.1, read on the forward strand.
GAAGGGAGACATTTTGCTGCAGAATCTTCATCTCAGGTGCCAAATAAACGAACTCAGGATCGGATTAGCGAACTCAGTAGACGATAACAGAACTCAGAAGCCTGGTAACCGAACTCAGTTAACCGTTAACCGAACTCAGCAGAGAATAAACGGACTTACACACCTTTTAAACGAACATAAATCCGGATAAACGAACTCAGACACTCGATAAACGAACTAAAAGCCGGTTAACCGAACTCAGCACCTGTTAATTGGGAACTCAGCTCCCGGTTTTCGGAACTCAACTCTCGGTTTTCCGAACTCAGCACCCTCTATTCCGAACGCAGCACCCTCTATTCCCGACTCACCTTTCCGTTACCGTATACAGCCCAAGATAATCAAACCCAACCACCCACAAAAAAATACGAGCCCACCTTGTGGACTCGTAACCGAGAAGTATTGAGGAGGTATGCCCTAATAACAAGTTATTCTCGCAAGACGAGTTCGGCATGGACAATTGTCCCCCTTTTTAAAAATGGGCCATTTTATTTAGCGCTATGTTCTTTTATAAACTCAAGGGCTTCTTCCACATGCCCTGCCACTCTCACCTTGCGGAATTCCTGCACTACTTTTCCATCTGGGTCAATAATAAAAGTGGATCGCACAATCCCCAAAAATTCTTTGCCAAACATTTTTTTCGGCTTCCACACACCATAAGCTTCGGCGACTTCATGATTTTCATCAGCCAGTAATAAAAACGGCAGACCATGTTTTTTAATGAATTTTTCATGAGATTTTATCGGATCTGTACTTACCCCTAATATCACGGCATTCAATTCCTTAAACTCTTCATAGTAGTCACGAAAGTCACATGCCTCGGTTGTACAGCCTGGGGTCATGTCTTTAGGATAGAAATAAAGGACTACATATTTACCTTTGTAGTCAGATAATTTTACGGTTTCACCGTTACTGGCCACAAGTTCAAATTGCGGTGCTTTTTCTCCAACAGTCACTGTCATCATTATTCCTCCTGCTGACAAATTCTTTAGGTATAGGGTAACGAAAGCCGCTGTGAAAAACAACTTTCCCGCTTTAGTTGAAGGACCGGTGTGCCTCTTGCCTTACTACTTTTATGACAAAACTTGTCGGGATTATATAACCGGTAAACGCTTCAATGATCGCGATCAGCTTTCCGATCCCGATTGGAACAAAGTCACCATACCCTACAGCAAACAATGTCATCCCGCTCACATATAAAGAGTCCGTTAACATATTAAAGTAATTACCACGTTCTAAATCCTTTATCACGGTTATGCCATTTAAAGTCAAAATAAGGTAAAGCAAGGCAAAACCTATTAATACGGTCCAATACACCGATATATAATAATACACATACCTGCTGATTTTAGGTCTGCGGGAACGGTCATCCGTTATCACCCCACTCAGGCTTAAAGAAAGGATAAATATGATAAATACCATAAATACAATGAACATGCCTTCACCCTAATCTTTTTTCTACCAATATATGAGACAGGCTGTCTGAACTATTCTTAAACCTTAATACTCCCCTTAAAATTTATGGATTTTTTGAACAAATCCGCCTCCCTTTATGAAAACAAGATTCGCATGCTACAATAAAATCGATTAAACCTTAGAGGAGTGTCTTGATTGAATTTTTCACAATCGGAAGCGTTACATACAGAAGCATTGGAACATATTGTTGGGGGTGTCAATAGTCCTTCTCGTTCTTATAAAGCTGTCGGTGGCGGCTCACCTGTTGCAATGGAACGGGCAGAAGGCGCCTATTTTTGGGATGTCGACGGCAATAAATATATTGACTATCTAGCAGCGTATGGTCCGATTATTACCGGACATGCTCACCCGCATATTACAAAAGCAATTACAAAAGCCGCGGAGACTGGGGTTCTATATGGAACACCGACGAGACATGAAGTTAAGTTTGCCAAAATGTTAAAGGAAGCTATCCCATCCTTAGATAAGGTACGTTTCGTCAATTCAGGGACAGAAGCGGTCATGACAACGATTCGCGTTGCCCGCGCTTATACTGGAAGAGATAAAATCCTGAAGTTTGCTGGCTGCTACCATGGTCATTCCGATCTTGTATTAGTAGCTGCTGGGTCAGGCCCATCCACTTTAGGAACACCGGATTCTGCTGGCGTACCAAAAAGTATTGCCCAGGAAGTCATCACCGTTCCATTTAATGAAATTGAACCTTTAAAAGAAGCATTAGATAAATGGGGTAACCAGATTGCTGCTGTATTAGTGGAGCCAATCGTTGGGAACTTCGGAATTGTTGAGCCAAATCCGGGATTCCTCGAACAAGTCAATGAGTTAACCCACAATGCCGGGGCCCTCGTTATTTATGATGAGGTCATCACCGCATTTCGTTTTATGTATGGCGGAGCACAAAACCTGCTTGGGGTAACGCCTGACCTGACTGCTCTAGGAAAAATTATTGGCGGCGGGCTGCCAATCGGTGCCTACGGCGGCAAGAAAGAAATTATGGAGAAAGTTGCGCCGCTTGGTCCAGCCTACCAAGCTGGAACAATGGCAGGAAACCCTGCTTCGATGCTTGCCGGAATTGCTTGTTTAGAAGTTCTGCAGCAAGAGGGTGTCTATGAAAAATTAGACCAGCTCGGCGTAGTGCTGGAAAACGGAATTCTTCAGGCAGCTGAGAAGCACGGTGTCTCAATTACCATTAATCGGCTTAAAGGTGCCCTCACTGTTTATTTTACCGATCAAAAAATTGAAAACTATGAGCAGGCTCAAGAAACCGACGGCGAAATGTTTGCGAGATTTTTTAATTTAATGCTCCACCAAGGAATTAACTTAGCCCCATCTAAGTACGAAGCATGGTTCTTAACAACGGCTCATACATTAAAAGATGTTGAAAAAACACTTGAAGCTGTTGATAACGCTTTTTCACAATTAAAGTAAAAATGAAAAATTATGCAGAGTGGTGAATATTATTCCACTCTGTTTTTATTTTGCTTGTACTTTTGCAAGCGTTTACATTATGGTGGCACCAATTACCATTCAATCATTTGCATAATTATTTGATTTCAGAAAATTCTTATGATAAGATAGTGGTACCGTTCTGAATTTTCCATCTATTTTGCTATTCTGTCTTTTAGCACTCCTGTATCTTGAATACCCTTACATATGTTCCTGCCCACACAAATGTTTTTAAAGGAGGTGAAGGCTGCTAAGGTAGAACTTAGTTAGCCGATTCTAATGAAAAAATGGAGTCCCAAGCAATTTTCCGAATACTTTCATGCTGAACACGATGCATGTGGAATTGTAGCCTCAATTGAAAAAAAGCGAATCCCTACAAAAGAAAATATTATGAATTGTATCAATGCGCTAATTACGATGAATCATCGTGCTGGTTTTATTAATGGCGAAGGTGACGGGGTTGGTATCCATATCGACGTCCCTAAAGCATTATGGAAAGAAAAGCTTAAAGCAAACAACGCTGATCCTTCCCTCGTTAATGACCCAGCCTTTACAGTGGGTCATTTTTTTATCAGCCGAAATAATCACGAACAGGCTATTGTTGAATTAAAGCAGCTTTTATCTGACAATAGCTTTCAATTAGTCTTTGAATCTACTAAGGAAGTAAGAGAAGAAGCATTAGGGCCCAAAGCTCGGATAGAAAATCCGGTATTTTGGCAAATCGCTGTATTAGGCGATGCTTCCGACGAAAAAGCCTATAATGAAAAAATCTTTCAATTTATCATAGCTGCTGAAAATAATTTAAATGTGCACGTGGCTTCTTTTAGCCAGCATCATGCGGTTTATAAAGTAATGGGTGCGGGAGATTTGCTTTCTCAATATTTTAAAGACATTTCCAACCCGTTAATTGCCTCTACCATGACTTTAGGTCATAACCGTTATTCGACTAATACATTGTCTAACTTTTTTAGAGTACAGCCTTTCAGTATTTTAGGACATAACGGAGAAATTAACACCATCTCTAAGCTTGAGGACGAGGCGAGAATGCTGGATGTTCCATTGGTCGATGGCGGAAGTGACTCACAAAACCTAAACAGAACGATTGAGTCATTCATATTTCAAAAAGGGTATTCTTTATTCGAAGCTGTAGATATTGCATTCCCGCCAATTATTAATGAAATTAAGTCCTATCCAGAGCATTTGCAGGATTTATATACGTATATTCGTGAGGCATGGGGGCATTTCGCGCAAGGCCCTGCTGCCATTATTTCGCGCTACAAGGATGAGGCCGTATTTAGTGTCGATGCGCTCGGATTAAGACCTCTATGGTTACTATCTACAGAGTCTTCTTATCTGTTCTCATCTGAACCGGGAATCAAACTGACTTCTGAATACGTAGATGATCCAAAGCCGCTCGGCCCTGGTGAAAAAGTAGGGTTGAAATGGCATGGTGAAGACATTCGTGTTTACTTTATGGAGGACTATCAGCAAGAGGTTTATCAAAGATTCTCGAGCAGACACGAGATTGCAGGCGTGAGAAAACAGCTCTACCCTCCTACCATTGCGGAACCTGAAAATAGAATTGTCGAAATTTCCAATAATCAAATCACCAATGGACAATACAATGCATTTGGCTGGGAAAGAGAACATATTCAGCTGCTGGAGCAAATGGCTGAAAAAGGTGCAGAACCGATTCGTTCACTAGGACATGACGCACCGCTTGCAGCTATGAATCCAAGTAGATCCAACATCAGTGATTTTATTAAGGAAAGTGTGGCCGTTGTTACAAATCCGGCGATTGACCGCGACCGGGAAATGGAACACTTCTCAACCAGAACCATTTTAGGAAAAAGACCTGCTCTTGGCGGTGGTACTCAAATCGAGGAGATTATCCAGCTTGCGAGTCCCATTTTACTCGAAGGAAAAATTGGCAGTTTAACGAGCCCATCGATCGAACAGCCGAGTTATGAACAAGTCGTTTATTTCTTTGAAAGCAAAAAGCTAAGCTATTCGATTTCAACAACATTTACAGAGGAAGAAACGATTGCTGAAGCCCTAGAGCGAATAAACGATGAAGCAGTCGCTGCCGTTACTGAGGGGCACACGATTTTAATCCTTGATGACAAAATGGCTCACCGTGACGGGAACCTATGGATCGATCCGCATCTGGCCGTATCTTCCATTCACCAGGAACTCGTTAAACAAAAACTGCGGAGAGAGTGCTCGATTCTAGTACGGTCTGCTGCGATGAGATCGTTGCATGATCTCATGATTGCCTTTGGCCTTGGAGCTAATGCCGTGAACCCATATTATATGTTCACAACTGTATTTGACGGAGAACCAAATCCTGTCGTGAATCTTTTTTCTGCCCTAAATAAAGGCATTGAAAAAGTTATTTCTACCATTGGAATTCACGAGCTTAGAGGCTATGGACGTCTCTTCTCAAGCATCGGGCTTCATGATGAAGTCGCAGACGTGCTGCAGATTGTCAACTTCCTTGGGTCTGACCAAGTCAAACATAACTTCGACTACTTAAAAGAAGACTCACTGCAGCGTGCTATGGATTATAATGATGAATCAACCCGGATCGGGAAAACCTTCCACCTCTTCCCGCGTATATGGAAGGCACTCGGTGATGTAGCTAAAACGGGTGACTATTTAGCTTATCGGGAAAAAATGGATGAACAAGAACAAGAAAACCCAACAACAATTCGTCACTTAACCGAGCTGAAAAAGAACGAAAAATCCACGATTAACCCAGCTGATGTCAATATCTCAGTGGGAGATCACAGTCTCCCATTCGTGATTGCATCGATGTCATTCGGTTCACAAAACGAAATTGCCTTCCGTGCCTATGCAGAAGGAGCCGATCGGTTAAACATGGTCAGTATGAATGGTGAGGGCGGAGAAATTAAAGATATGCTCGGGAAGTACCCGAAGACAAGAGGACAGCAAATCGCTTCAGGTCGCTTTGGAGTGAATGCAGAGCTCCTCAATTCTTCTAATCTATTAGAAATTAAGATTGGTCAAGGAGCGAAGCCTGGAGAAGGTGGACATCTGCCTGGTTCGAAGGTAACAGCCAAAATTGCCGAAGCGAGAAATGCAACGATTGGATCGGATTTAATCTCACCTTCTAACAACCATGATATTTATTCAATTGAAGATTTGGCCCAAATGATTCATGAGCTAAAAACTGCTAATGATCAAGCTAAGGTTGCGGTAAAGGTTCCTGTTGTACCAAACATCGGAACGATTGCGGTTGGAATCGCAAAAGCCGGCGCTGATATTATTACGCTTAGCGGCTTTGATGGCGGAACTGGGGCGGCACGGATTCACGCTCTTCAATATGTAGGACTTCCAGTCGAAATTGGGGTAAAAGCAGCTCACAACGCATTATTAGAAGCAGGTTTACGATATAAAGTTGAAATTTGGGCTGACGGCGGAATTAAGAGTGCAAAAGATGTCCTAAAAGTGATGCTTCTTGGCGCAAACCGAGTCGGTTTCGGTACCCTTTCCATGATCGCAATTGGATGTACCACTTGCCGCGGCTGTCACTTGGATACATGTCATGTTGGGATTGCAACGCAAATTGAAACCGAGGTTCAGGCAAAAGAACATGGTCTGCGCCGGTTTGTTCCTCGACAATTTGACCTTGCTGTCCAAGGAATCGTTAATCTGTTCTCCGCTTTCGGTGAAGAACTGAAACGTTTAGCTGCTGAAATGGGTGTGAAAAATCTCCAGGATGCAGTCGGCCGTTCGGATTTACTTGAGCATGCGAAAGGACTAGAACTGCTTGATTTAAGTGAGTTGCTTAAACCAATTACAGTTGAGTCTATGCCGTCCATTGAAGCAGCTGCTGCGCTTGAAGAAAATTCTCTGTCTATGGCTGTTGGTGCCGAAAGCTATGACGCTTCCTTTAGCGATATTCGTGAATCTAAGGAATTCGTCGGCATTATCTCAAACCAGCGCGTTTTAGGAAGCCGAGTTTCCGGCCATCGTGTAAGAGGACGTCTAGACGGATCCTATCGCCAGCTTCCTGCAGTTCATTTTAGCTTTAAAAAAGGATCGATTCCTGGAAATGGGCTCGCTGCATATAACACAGAAGGCATCACCGTCTCCATCCAAGGCGGAGCACAAGACGGGGTCGGAAAGACTTCATTTGGCGGTAAAATTGCCGTCCTAAAAGGAAAAGGAAAAGACGGTTTCTTCTACAATGGTTCAGTCGGTAAAGGCTTTGGATATGGCGCTCAATCTGGTCTGCTTATTGCTCAAGGCAATGCCGATGCCCGGGCCGGAATCCGTTTATCCGGTGCCGACCTTATTATCGGAGGTCACCGCAAAGTTCCAGTTCCGCAACAGGAAAATGGAAACTTAGCGGTTCATGCCAACATCAAAGGCTTTGCCTTCGAATATATGACAAACGGAAGAGGTCTTGTCTTAGGAGATCCTGGTCCATGGATTTGTGCAGGTATGACAGGCGGTGTCGTCTACCTTCGTCTCGATCCAGCGATTGGATTAACTCAAGAAGCCCTTCGCCGCAGAATCGCAAAAGGAGCGAAGGTTTCCATCCAGTCTTTAGATGAAAACAGCAAAAAAGATGTCATTGAACTGCTTGGTTCGTATTTAACTGCCCTGGCTGATACGGAACAGTATGAAGAAATTAATTGGATTAAATCGCTCCAAAACAATCCAGAAAAACATTTTGTTCAGGTTATTCCATCTAAGGAACAAGCCGACCCATCTGTTTCAACAGAGTGACAGGTGTCTGGATTGGTTAGTTGGCCCGCTGCCACAAATTACTTGTGGCGGCGGGCTTTTTTGTGTATGAGTTTTTATTTGATAAGGTTTTTAAGGGTTTTACTGGTGGGTTTTATTCATTTAGATGTTGGGGGTAATAATTGATGTCCTGGGTGGAGGTGGATTGGGCGTTTTTGGAGAGATTTGGGCGGTATGGTCGATAATTAGGCGGCGTGATGCAGATTTGGGCGGAGTTCGCTATTAATTGGGCGCGCGGTGCTGGGTTTTGGGCGGAGTTCGCCATTTATTGGGCGGGTGGTGCTGCGTTTTGGGCGGAGTTCGCTATTTATTGGGCGAGTGGTGCTGCGTTTTGGGCGGAGTTCGCCATTTATTGGGCGAGTAGTGCCTCGTTTTGGGCGGAGTTCGCCATTTATTGGGCGGGTGGTGCTGCGTTTTGGGCGGAGTTCGCCATTTATTGGGCGGGTGGTGCTGCGTTTTGGGCGGAGTTCGCTATTAATTGTGCGGGTGGTGCTGCGTTTTGGGCGGAGTTCGCCATTTATTGGGCGGGTGGTGCTGCGTTTTGGGCGGGGTTCGCCATTAATTGGGCGCGCGGTACTGGGTTTTGCGGCTTTCAATATTTTTGGAGCACTCTCCCACCCAGTTTGAGCGGATTTCAATGTTTTTGGAGCACTCTTCCACCCAGTTTGAGCGGATTTCAATGTTTTGGAGCGACGCTGCACCAATTTGGAGCGCTGTTACCTGCTATGAAGTCCATTACCTGCTCTGGAGCACCCTCTCAACTTCTGTTGCACCTCTCCTGCCTTCCTGCTCTCGCACTTTCTTCCTTATTTTAGTTCCTCCACCCAACTTTTCTCTTGAACATTCTCACTAACCCATGTATAGTACAATAATGCTTAGATTGCTAATATTAAGGTGTCATGAGCAAGCTAAGTTTGAATATGATTTAAAAGCGGCTATATAAGACTAGCTCATTAACTAAAAAAAGCGAGGAAAAATTTGAATTATGAAATTAGGTGCACGGATCTTTAAAACTGGGTTAGCGATTATGTTGGCTCTGTTTGTAGCTGAAATTCTGGGCTTACCCGCTCCTTTGTTTGCCGGAATTGCGGCTATCTTTTCGATTCAGCCGACTGTTTACAGATCTTATTTATCAATTATTGAACAGATTCAATCAAATATTATAGGGGCAGTCGTCGCCTTTTTATTTGTATATTTTCTCGGAAACGATATTTTAGTTATTGGACTTGCGGCTATTGTCGTGATTGCCATTAATTTAAAATTAAAAACAGATAGTACGATTGGACTTTCGTTAGTAACCGTTATTGCGATAATGGAGAACCCGGGGAGTGAATTATTCTCCTACGCCTTGCTTCGTTTTTCTACGATTATGGTTGGGGTTGCTTCATCCTTTGTCATTAACCTGGTGTTTCTGCCGCCGAAATATGAAACAAAGCTATACTACCGCATTTCCAATACAACGGATGAAATTATTCGCTGGATTCGGATCCAGCCTAGCATGAGTTCTGAACACACGCTTTTAAAAGCCGATATTAAAAAACTCAAAGAAAATCTGGTAAAAATGGATCAGCTTTATCTTCTTTATAAAGAAGAGCGTAACTATTTTAAGAAAACGGCTTTAAGTAAATACCGAAAACTCGTGATTTACCGTCACATGATCTCCACAAGCGGACGCGCTTTAAATATTTTAAAGAGATTGCACCGCTATGAGAATGAACTCCATCTGATGCCTGAAGGGTTTCAAGAAGCGATTCATGAACACTTGAATACGCTGACGGTTTTACACGAACAGCTGCTGCTTCAATTTTTAGGCAAGGTTCGAACTTCGGAGTTATCCGAAAAACATACTCAATTCCGAAAAGAACTTATGGATCTCTTTTTCTTGTATGAAAAATGTATGGATCGCGAAGATCAATATCACTTATTCCATATGCTTCAGCTGATTTCAGATGTGATGGAATACGGAGAATATTTAGAGCATCTTGAGAAACTGATCCATAACTTCTATACCTTTCATAAAGAAGAAAATATACTAACTATTACTGAGGAAGAAGAAGTTTAATCAATCAGCAGGCTATTCCTTAAAAGAAGGTATGCCGAAAACAAAAAGACAAGATCACCCCTTGCCCAAAAAGGGACTGATCTTGTCTTTTATTCTTTCATCCGAGGATCAAGGGCATCTCGGAGTCCGTCTCCCATCAGGTTAAAGCCGAGCACGGTCAGCATAATCGCTAGCCCCGGGAAAATCATTGTCCACGGTGCATTGTACAAATAGTTGCGTGAATCTGCCAGCATTTTGCCCCATTCAGGCTGAGGCGCCTCGGCACCTAATCCTAAGAACCCTAATGCGGCAGCTTCAATTATCGCCGTTGCTACTGCTAATGATCCCTGAATAATAATAGGAGCCATACTATTTGGCATAATATGCTGGAAGAGGATGCGGCGATTTTTCATGCCAACTGCTTTTGCAGCTACGATATACTCCTCCTGCTTCACACTTAGAACCCTTGACCTGATTAGCCTGCCAAAGTTAGGAATGTTTATAATCGCTATTGCAATCAAAGCATTCCTTAAAGATGGCCCAAGAACCGTAACAATCCCGATCGCAAGCAAGATACTTGGGAAGGCTAGTAAAATATCAAAAAACCTTGATATGATCGCATCTACCCATCTTCCATAATAGCCTGCAATAATCCCCAACAAACACCCGGCAATCATCGAGCCCATAACTGCGAAAAATCCGACCCAAAGCGAAATTCTGGCGCCGTATATAATTCTCGAAAATATATCGCGGCCAAAATCATCTGTACCAAACCAATGCTCACTGGATGGAGCGAGCAGCCGTTTCGCGATTTCCTGATCGTTATAGCCTGTAGGGGCAATGACAGGTGCCAGCAAGGCAATCGCTATAAAAAATAAAACAATAACAGCTCCCGCTAATGCCAATTTATTTTTCATAAATATCTTCCACGCCTCAATCCATGGGGAAACAGGTTGTTCATTATCCTTTATTTCTATTAGTTTCGCTTCCATTTCTGCACCCCCTAGCGATACTTGATACGCGGATCAATTGCAGCATACAAAAGATCCACAATGAGGTTTATGAAGACAAATAGAATAGCTATTATAAGAATTCCTGACTGTACAACCGGGTAATCCCGATAATTGATTGCTTCATAAATATAACGGCCAATGCCTGGCCAGCTAAAAATTGTTTCCGTTAAAATCGCACCGCCTAATAGCAGGCCTGTCTGCAGACCGATGACTGTCAGCACAGGGATAACCGCATTTTTTAATGAATGTTTATAAACCACCCAAAACGCCGACATCCCCTTTGCCCGTGCCGTCCGGATAAAATCAGAATTCATCACTTCAAGCATGGTCGATCTTGTGATCCGGGCGATGATCGCCATCGGAATTGTGGCGAGAGCAACACTTGGCAGAATTAAATGTTTAATAACTACCCAAAACTGTCCGGTCTCTCCTTGCATTAAGGTATCAATTAAATATAGGTGGGTGATTGCTTCAACCGGATTTCGGACTTCTTCTCTCCCTGAGGTTGGGAGCCATTCTAACTGGATGGCGAAGATCCACTGCTCCATTAAACCAAGCCAAAAGATTGGCATCGAAACCCCGATTAAGGCCAAAACCATTGCACTATAATCAAACCATGACCGTTTAAACCAAGCACTGATAATTCCTGCATTTACACCTATTACAACCGCAATTAGCATCGCACAGAAAGATAGCTCAAACGTTGCTGCTAAAAAGGGCCAAATCTCCTCTGTTATCGGGCTGTTCGTTCGGATGGATGTTCCAAGGTCCCCAGAAAATAAGCCAGCAACGTAGATAAAAAATTGAGTGTACCAAGGTTCATTCAGACCAAGCTGCTCTCTCATGGCATCAATGGCTTCTTTGGTAGCAGCCTGTCCTAAAATCAGCTGGGCTGGGTCACCGGGAATGGCGCGAATCATCATAAAAACGATAAACAACAAACCAAAGAGAACCGGAACTAACTGTAAAAGTCTTCTAATCGTATAGGCGAACAAATTTTCACCTCATTTCTTCTTTTTCGAGGCTTGGACACTATTTGATAATGGGTTAACATAAGTTGCGACGGTAACTGAAAGTAAGACCCGCGCTACCGAGAGTAAATCCCCTGCTACCGAGACTAAATCCCGCTCTACCGAGACTAAACACATTGTCTAGACAAGGAAGAGGGAGATTTTCGCCTCCCTCTTTTTGGTTGTCATTATTGTTTAAATGTCACAGCGGCAAGGACGTCAGAGCCGGTTGGGTGCGGCAAGAAGTTCTCGATTCCCTTTTTGCCGGCTAAAGCTGGTTCAGCATGGACAAGCGGTACCCAAGGGGCATCTTCATGGATGATTTCCTGAGCTTGCTTGTATAAGGCTTCACGTGTAGCCGGATCCGTTTCAGATTGGGCCTGGATTAAGATTTCATGCAGTTCATCATTGGAATAATACGTGTAGTTGTTGCTTCCGATTGAATCTTTGTCAAGCAATACATAGAGGAAGTTATCTGGATCCCCGTTATCACCTGTCCAGCCAAGCAGGAATGCATCTGCTTCACCAAGTCTAGCTTTTTCTAAATAGACACCCCACTCATAAGTGACAATCGTTGCTGTAATGCCCACATCGGCAAGGTTTGCCTGAATCGCTTCGGCAACCTTTTGTCCGTTTGGCATATATGGTCTTGGAACCGGCATCGCCCATAGCTCCATTTCAAAGCCATCTGCAAAGCCTGCTTCAGCTAATAGTTGTTTTGCTTTTTCAGGATCGTATTCATAACCTGCAATTTCATCATTATATCCGGCAATAACAGGCGGCATTGGGTTGACTGCCGGCTGCGCTGCTCCTTCATAAAACGCGGCAATAATCGCTTCTTTGTCTATCGCATGGTTGATCGCCTGACGAACAAGCTTGTTATTGAAAGGTTCTCTTGTCGCTGTAAGACCGAGGTAGGCAATGTTCATAGAAGGCCGGTTAAATACTTGCAAATCAGGATTTGCTTCGATCTGTGGCATATCGCTATAGTTCACACCATCGATTAAATCAACCTCACCTGACATAAGTGCATTCACACGGGCTGAATTATCTGGAATTGAGCGGAAAATAATCGTCTCAAGCTTTGGAAATTCTGAATCCCAATAGTTTTCATTTTTCACAATCGTAATCCGGTCGTTGCGCTTCCATTCTTGGAATATATATGGCCCTGTTCCGACTGGATTTTCTGTAAATTTGTCACCGTGCTCTTCAATCGCCGTTGGGCTGGCGATGGCGAATGGTGACATGGCCAGGTTTTTAAGAAACGGTGCCAATGGTCTTGTTAACTTAAATTCAACCGTATAAGGATCAACAGCTGTTACAGTGTCAATAATGCCTGAAAATTGGGAGTTATAGTAATAAAACTGTTCTTTGCTGCCCGCTTTCCATCTCTCAAAGTTGTAGACAACCGCATCTGCGTTAAAATCAGTACCATCATGGAATTTTACACCTTCTCTCAGCTTTAAGGTGTAGGTTAAACCATCGTCAGATGGAGTCCACTCGGTTGCTAGCCCCGGATAAAGTTCCGTATCCTGCGGACCAAACTCTACAAGCGTTTCGTAAATATTTTTCGTAACTTTGAAAGATTCGCCATCCGTCGCAATCGCCGGATCTAAGGCGACTGAATCACCGCCTCTGCCAAAGACGAGCGTATCCATTGTCTCGCCTTCATCGGCAGTTCCATCATCACCTGCGTCATCATTGTTCGGCTGCTCTGTATCAGGTTCTTCCTCTTCCGGTTCCTCAGCTGTGTTGTTACTGTTGCATGCAGCCAGCACCAGCATGACAATTAACAAAAGACTGAGCCACTTACCCCAACTTTTTTTCCTCATTCAATTTCCCCCTTCTTTTTTACCTAATGGTAAGCCTATCAATGCATATGCTTGTATGAGACAAAAAATTCCTCTTTATTGATACAGATGGCATGCGACAAAATGACCTGGTTTGTGTTCCTTAAAAATTGGAAGTTCCTTTGAGCAAACATCCATTTTATCAGGACAGCGTGTATGAAAAGGACAGCCTGCAGGAGGATTGGCCGGATCAGGAACATCCCCTTTTACCACAATCCGATCCCGGTTCAAATCCGGGTCAGGAACTGGTATCGCCGATAACAGTGTTTTCGTGTAAGGATGGAGCGGCTCACTATATAAATCCTCGGTACCGCCAAGCTCCATCATCCTTCCTAAATACATAACCCCGACCCGATCGCTGATATGGCGAACCACCCCTAAATCATGGGAAATAAAAATATACGTTAGTGCAAAAGTCTCCTGCAGTTCAGATAGGAGATTTAATACCTGGGACTGGATCGAAACATCAAGTGCCGAAACCGGCTCATCCGCAATAATCAATTTTGGCCTCGTCATCAAGGCACGGGCAATCCCGATTCTTTGCCTTTGTCCGCCGCTAAACTGGTGCGGGTATCTTTTGGCATGGTAAGGACTTAAGCCCACCACCTCCAACATTTCGAGCACTCTTTGTTTGCGCTCTTTTGCATCTGTTATTCCATGAACAATTAAGGGCTCTTCCAAAATTTTTTGTACCGAATGCCGCGGGTTTAAAGACGCAAAAGGATCCTGAAAAATCATCTGCATATGTTTGCGCATTTTTCTCATTTCGTCCTGTTTTAACTGAGTCAGATTTTTTTCTTCAAACCAAATACTGCCTTGGTCCGGTTCAATTAAGCGGAGCAGCATCCTGCCAGTCGTTGATTTTCCGCAGCCGCTTTCGCCAACAAGCCCAAAGGTCTCACCTTTATTTAATGTAAAACTAATATCCTGAACAGCTTTGACTTCCCTAACCTTTCTGCCCAAAATTCCCCCGGTAATCGGAAAAGCCTTTTGAATTCCTTCTACTTTTAATAGGGTTGTACTCAATAAACCTCCCTCCCTTCTTCAGCCAAAAAGCACCGGACCTGATGACCCTCGCCGACCTGATAAAGCGACGGGTCTTCCCCCTTACACCGATCCATGGCATGTGGACAGCGCGCATAAAAACGGCAGCCATTTAGGATGGAACCCGGCTTTGGAACTTGTCCTGGGATCGAGTAGAGCTTTTCCTTTTTGCCTCTAATATCTGGTATTGATTGAAGCAGCCCGATGGTATAGGGATGTTTTGGATTTTTAAAAATATCGGAAACAGTGGCCTCTTCGACAACTTGTCCAGCATACATCACCATGACCCGTTCACACACTTCAGCCACTACTCCTAGATCATGCGTGATCAGCATAATCGCGGTTCCTAATTGTTTATTCAGCTGTTTCATTAAATCTAATATCTGTGCCTGAATCGTTACGTCTAGTGCGGTAGTCGGTTCATCGGCAATCAATATCTTTGGCTTACACGACAGAGCCATCGCAATCATGACCCTCTGCCTCATCCCGCCTGAAAGCTGATGGGGATATTCCTTCATCAGTTCTTCGGCTCTTGGAAGGCCCACAAGCTTTAACATATCCACTGCTCTTTTTTCAGCCTCTTTTTTCGAAACCTTTTCATGAATCCGAATCCCCTCAATTAATTGGTTCCCAATGGTAAACAGGGGATTTAAAGATGTCATCGGTTCCTGAAAAATCATCGCAATTTCATTTCCGCGGATTTTTCGCATTCGTCTCTCAGAGGACTTCACAATGTCCTCATCTTCCATCCAAATTTCCCCGCCGACAATTTTTCCGGGCGGTGAGGGGATTAGCTTCATGATTGACAAGGAAGTTACACTTTTGCCGCACCCAGACTCCCCCACAATGCCTAAAACCTCACCCTTATTCACATAAAAAGAAACATCATCAACGGCCGGTATTTCTCCGTCTGCTGTAAAAAAAGACGTTCTTAAATGATTCACCTTCAAGACTGGTTGCCTCGTCACATGTCCACCTCTTTCAGTAAGCTAGTCATTATTAGCTATCCTATGATGGACAATGGTAAAAAAGACTACCAATTTAGTAGAAAAGTAGTAAAGGGAAGTTTAGGGGAAGGAATTTAGAGAGGGAGTGTATGTTGGGATTGTGGTAATTGGGGATTATCGGAAGGTATTAGTCAAAATCATGGATGGTTGTATCAGTCAAATATTGATTTTATCGGTCATTTTGGGATTCTATCAGTCAAAATTTCTTCCTATCAGTCAAATTCGGCACTTTATCAGTCAATCTTGGCATTCTATCGGTCAATCTCGTGATTCTATCAGTCAAATAGTCTTTCTATAAGTAAAATTCACTTTCTATCAGTCAAAATCTCTTTTTATCGGTCAATTTTTCATTCTATATGTCAATATCCCACACTATCGGTCAATTCCAAGTTCTATCGTGACTTGCCTGATGGAGCGTACCTGTCAAGACCCGTATCCCGTCAAAAAAAGAAGCTGCAACCCAAAAGGATTGCAGCTTAAACATTATTCATTTTGAAACAGAAGAACCGTCCCTCTGTTTCTTATTCAATGGTTACATCATCTATCATATAGATTTCTGCTGGGCTCATCCAGAAGCCTTTTACGTTTTTCCCTGTTATGGCTAATGATTCGTCATTGCGGAGGAAGATGGCTGGTGCATCTTCTAATTCAATTGCTTGAGCCTCTGCGTAAATGGCTAATCGCTTCTCTGGATCTGACTCTTGGCGACCGCGGTCAATCAAATCATCAACGGTTGGGTTACTATAGAAAGATCGGTTTCCTGGATTTCCTCTTGCATCGGAATGGAATAAGAAATATTGGTTATAATCCGCATCACCCGTCATGTTAGACCAACCTAAGATGAACATATCATGTTCACCGTTCGCTGTTGCTTCTAGATATGCACCCCATTCTACCACTTTCACTTCAACCTCAATCCCAATTCCTTTTAACTGGGATTGTACGACTTCTGCCACATCCATACGTTCCTTGCTATCATTTGTCCAAATCGTCGTTTTAAAGCCATCTGCGTATCCAGCTTCTGCAAGCAATTCTTTTGCTTTCTCAACGTTATATTCATAGCCTTTCAGATTTGGATCATGTCCCCATACGCTAGGACCCATTGGACCTGTTGCCACTGTACCCACATTATTGTATACACCTTCGACAATGGCTTCGGTATCAACAGCATAACTAATCGCATGTCTTACACGAGGATCATTAAATGGTTTCTTTTGTGTGTTAAAGCCAATGTAGTCAATCCCAAGGGCATCTGTACGAAGCAGCTTCATCGAGTCACTGGCTTCGATTCTTTCAATCTCCGTTACTGGGACCGGATTGGCAATGTGTGCTTCACCCGTTTCAACCATTGCCATTCTAGTAGAGTCTTCTGGAACTACCTTGAATGTAACTGACTCGACTTTTGGTTTATCTCCCCAATAGTCATCATTGCGAACTAGCTTAATTTCTTGTCCTGGCTTCCAGCTGTCAAACTTGAATGGACCCGTACCAACTGGATTTTGCCCAACTTTTTCTCCAGAATCTATTAAAGCAGGACTTATAATACCTGATGCATAGTGTGATAAATTAGCTAGCAAAGGTGCAAAAGGATAGGCAGTCTTCAACTGTACCTTATGGTCATCGATCACATTCACTTCCGTAATCATTTCGAATAAGTTTTTACGCGGTGAAGCAGTTTCTTCTGCCTGAACCCGTTCAATCGTCTTTTTAACAGCCTCTGCCGTAAATTCAGTTCCGTCGTGGAATTTAACACCTTCCCGCAGTGTGAATTCCCAGGTCGTATCATCAATTTGTTCCCATTCTGTAGCTAATGCAGGCTGGATTTCCATATTTTCATCCTGACGGACAAGCCCTTCGAAAATTTTACCATGGTAAACGTTAGCCGAAGGGATATCGGTTCCCAAATGTGGATCCAGTTGTGTGGCATCTGATAATACAGCAATAATTAGATCCCCAGAATTCCCTGAATTATTACTATCTGATTCTCCTAATGCACCAGGATCCTGATTTCCTGTGCAAGCTGATAAGAGTAAAGAAATAATGGTTGCCAAACATAACCCTAACCAAGTTTGTTTTCTTCTATTCATTTTTGAATCTCACTCTCCTTCTATTTGATTTATCTATTAGACCTCAATATGGGTCGGTATTACTTGAAGTTCTTTTGTCGATTTAGTCAAATTTCGGTGTCCATCTTTTGTAATGACGACGAGGTCTTCGATACGGACACCCCCGAACCCAGGAATATAGATACCTGGTTCAACCGTGATCACCATTCCCTCTTGGAGAACCGTGTGGTCTGTTGAACGCATTCCTGGCTTTTCATGAATAGCTAGTCCAAGCGAGTGCCCCAGACTATGGCCAAAGTTATCTCCATAACCCGCCTCCCTAATAACGGAGCGTCCAATTTCATCCATTTCACTGCAAGTTTTCCCTGGACCAATATGCTTTAGCGATTCTTCTTGTGCTCTCAACACTATATCATAGATCTCCTGCTGCTTTTGGCTTGGCGGACCGATTACAACTGTTCTTGTAAAGTCTGAATAATAACCGTCCACAATGGCACCATAATCCATTTTTACAAAATCCCCAACTTCTACGATGCGTTCCGTTGCTTGTCCATGTGGCAAGCATGATCTCGGACCTGATGCAATCACATGGTTCGGTTTAATTTTTTGTGCCCCAAGCTTTCTCATCACAATTTCAAGCTCTAAGCCAATTTCCTTTTCTGATACACCTGGCCGGATAAATCCTAATATGTGATTAAATGCTTGATCGCATATTTCAATCGCTTTCTGGATCGATGCGATTTCGCTTTCATCCTTAATCATTCGAATGTCATATACAGCAGTTGAAACATTAACTAATTTAGCATTTGGTAATCTAGATTGTATTTCTAAAAATATCTCCGCTGGAAGTGAGTCTAATTCTACTCCGATTGTAATGGCTTTATAGGAAGGAAAATAATGGCATACCATTTCAATCATGTTTTGCTGATGCTGGACAACCTCAAATCCTTTAGCTTGCTCCCTCGCTTGGTCAGTGTATCGGAAATCCGTAAATAGAGTTTCAGAATCTTTTTGGATAAGAATCACTCCGCTCGAACCCTGAAAACCAGAAAAGTAATAACGATTTTCGGCGGATATTAGTATGACTCCCTCCCAACCATTTTCGTCCATCTTTTTCTTCAATTTTGATACTCGATGTTCCATTGGTGAGCTCCCCCTTTCAATCCCATTTCAGATGAGTTGTGTTCATTATAGTTAATTTATAAGGGCAATGTTTTCAATTTCATGTCGTAAATTTACAATAATTTTACCTAATCTAAATATTCAGACAAAAAATGACGAATTTTTGATAACTTAAGGACAACAAGATGACAGAGGAGGGAACAAACGTGAGCAGCCTAGTCAACACAGAAAAATCGAATACTGTATCAATAAAAACAGCAAAAAAACAAAAGCCGTGGCTGGAGTTAGGCAAGGCACTCTTGCATAATAAAATGTCACTCATTGGCGGCTTCATTATTGTTATTTATCTGGTCATGGCTTTACTTGCACCAGTTATTGCACCTTACGATCCTTATGAAATTGATTTGGTAAATAAATTAGAAGCTCCATCTTCCGAGCACATCATGGGAACAGATGATAAAGGAAGAGATATATTTAGCCGTATTCTTTATGGGTCCCAGCTTTCTCTTTCCGTAGGTGTTGTATCGGTATTAATCGGAGCCTTTTTTGGGATTATTTTAGGAATCGTTTCCGGTTACTACGGTAAATGGATTGACACCATAATTATGAGGGTTATTGATGTGCTTCTTGCCTTTCCTGGAATCCTATTAGCGCTTGCGATTGTCAGTGCGCTAGGTCCCAGCTTAATCAATGTCATGGTTGCAGTTGGAGTCTTTTCAATTCCTACTTTTGCGAGGATTGTGAGAGGTTCGACACTAGCAGCGAAAAAAATGGAGTACATCGACGCCATTAAAGTCTTAGGAGCAAGCGACGCAAAAATCATTTTCGTTCATATATTACCGAATATTTTATCACCTATTATCGTACAAGGTACTTTACGTCTAGCCACAGCGATTCTCTCCGCTGCTGGATTATCCTTCCTTGGAATGGGGGCACAGCCTCCCTCAGCGGAATGGGGAGCCATGCTGAGTGATGGGCGCGACTTTTTATGGACTGCCCCTCATATCGCCCTGTTCCCTGGTTTAGCAATTGCGATTATCGTGTTAGCTTTCAACCTATTCGGGGATGGTTTACGCGATGCATTAGATCCTAGGATGAAACAATAAAGGAGGAACCCAAAGTGTTTGTTTTTATCATCAGACGTTTATTACAAATGATACCCGTCCTCCTTGGCGTCACCTTTGTCGTATTTTTAATTATGCAAATGGTGCCTGGTGATGCGGCTTTGCTTGTTGCAGGGGAAGGTGCATCAGATGAACAAGTCGAGGCTATCCGCGAAGAACTTGGTTTAAATAGACCTTTGATTATTCAATATATTGACTATGTTGGCAATGTAATTCAAGGAGACTTAGGAACTTCCATTCGTACAGACCGCCCGGTTTTAGATGAGATTATGGTCCGACTCCCGATTACGATTGAACTTGCCTTTTGGAGTATAGTTATCACAATCGCATTAGGTGTTTTTGCAGGAGTGATTGCAGCAACAAAACAAAATAGTTTTTCTGATGTAGGGCTCATGATTGTTTCCCTTATTGGGGTATCCCTGCCAAACTTTTGGTTAGGTCTGATGTTAATTATTTACTTTTCAGTCGAGCTTGGCTGGTTCCCCGTCGCAGGATGGGGATCTTTCGCACATATCATATTACCTGCCTTAACTCTTGGAACCGGCGGAGCAGCAATTGTCGCCAGAATGACCCGTTCCAGTATGCTTGAAGTCATTCGTCAAGACTATATCCGAACAGCTAAAGCAAAAGGAGTTCGGCAACGTCTGATCATTTATAAACACGCTTTAAAGAATGCCTTGATTCCAGTCATTACAGTTGTAGGATTACAATTCGGGGCTCTCCTAGGCGGAACCGTTCTTACTGAATCCGTGTTTGCCATAAATGGAGTTGGACGTTTAATCATTGATGCCATCCGAATGAGAGACCTGCCACTTGTACAAGGTTCGATTTTATTCGTATCGGTTATATTTGTCATCGTCAATATGGTCGTTGATATTTCTTATCGTATGTTAAATAAACGCGTTGATTTGAACTAATGAGAGGAGAGGAAAATCTCATGAACCTAAATGAAAAAGAAACGATTCTTGAAGTCAGAGATTTACAAACCCACTTCTTCTCGAAAAAAGCAGTGATTAAAGCTGTAGACGGTGTCGATTTCGAAGTGGCCAAAGGTGAAACACTGGGCATTGTTGGAGAATCAGGCTGTGGGAAAAGTATTACCTCCCTCTCCATCATGAGTTTGATTCCGCAGCCGCCTGGAAAAATTGTGGGAGGAGAAATTCATTTTAAAGGTCAAAATCTTCTCGAAATCACAGAAGAACAAATGAGGAAAATTAGAGGAAATAAGATATCGATGATATTTCAGGAACCTATGACATCTTTAAACCCTGTTTTTAGTGTCGGAGAGCAAATTGCAGAGGTATTCCGCACCCATCAGAAGATTGGAAAAAAAGCGGCTTGGGACAAGGCCATAGAAATGTTGAAACTAGTTGGTATTCCTTCCCCTGAAAAACGGGCAAGCCAAGAGCCTCATGAACTAAGCGGCGGAATGAGGCAACGCGTCATGATTGCAATGGCACTCGCTTGTAATCCAGAGCTTTTAATTGCAGATGAGCCAACAACAGCCTTAGATGTTACAATTCAAGCCCAAATTTTAGAGCTTTTAAAAAAGCTTCAAAAAGAGCTGGGAACAGCTGTTATTATGATTACCCACGATATTGGAGTTGTCGCTGAAACTTGTGATAAAGTAGCGGTGATGTATGCAGGAAAAATTGTAGAATATACCGATGTTGATACCTTATTTGATAACCCAAAGCACCCTTATACGGTTGGACTATTAAAAAGTATTCCGCGCTCTGACCGTGATGTAGAAGAACTAGAGGCAATTCCCGGAAGTGTACCGAGTCCACACGACTTGCCAACTGGCTGCAGCTTCTCGCCAAGATGTCCGTTTGCAACAGACTTATGTAAAAGAGAGCAGCCGGAACTGATTGAAAATAATTGTGGTGACAAGATTCGCTGCTGGATGTATACGGATCGTTGGGCACATGCAACAACTGAGGAGGTAGCCAGTGATGTCCGTGATTAAGTTAAAGAAAGAACCGATTTTAAAAGTCCAAGACCTACAGCAATATTTCCCGATAAAAGGCGGAATTCTGGGTCGTACGGTTAATTACGTGAAAGCAGTAGATGGTGTAAGCTTCACAATAAATTCCGGAGAAACAGTAAGTATTGTTGGTGAATCTGGATGTGGAAAATCTACAACGGGAAGGGCTATTCTTAGATTGGACGAACCTACAGGCGGACAAGTTATTTTCCAAGATAAAGATTTGCTTTCTTTACCTAAACGGGAATTACGTTCTGTTAGAAAAGATTTACAGGTTATTTTTCAGGATCCTTATGCATCACTGAACCCCCGACGGACCATCTGGCAAACGTTAGAGGAAGCAATGGGAATCTTGAATGTCGTGCCAAAAAAGGACCGAAAGAAACGTGCCATTGAACTACTTGAGCAGGTCGGGCTTCGGGAAGAACATTTAGATCGCTATCCTCACGAATTTAGTGGGGGGCAAAGGCAAAGAATTGGGATTGCCCGTGCATTAGCAGTAGAACCTAAGCTTATTATTTGTGACGAAGCGGTTTCAGCACTAGATGTTTCTGTTCAGGCACAAGTACTAAATCTATTAAAGAAACTGCAAAAAGAATTCGAATTAACTTATTTATTTATTTCTCATGATTTAGGTGTGGTTCGTCATATTTCAGATCGTATTATCGTGATGTATTTAGGCAAAATCGTAGAAATTGCCAATAAAAAAGAACTATTTGATAATCCCATGCATCCTTATACACAAGCTTTATTATCAGCTATCCCAGAACCAGACAGAAAGAAAAAGAAGGAAAGAATTATCTTAAAAGGAGATGTTCCTTCTCCTATTAACCCACCAAAAGGATGTCGATTCCATACAAGGTGTCCGCTTGCTACAGATCACTGTATACAAGTTGAACCTGAATTGGTAACTTTCGAAAGTAATCACGCTGTAGCTTGTCATTATGCTGATAAAATCCTATAAATGGTATTCATACAGAAAAAGGCGGTTCCCCCTAGCCGCCTTTTTTGTTTTGCTTTCCTCCTGTTAATTAAATGTGCCCCGATAAATATGTCGAAATATAGCGAATGTGATATAATATTATAAATTTTCTGTAAGGATTTGATGAAGATGCTCCTAAACTACAACACCTTTTCAATATTTGTTATTCTCGCTATCTTTGCACCATTGGCCGGGACCATTGCCCTGCTTGTTGTGTTGGCATTTGAGAAACAAATTGATGGCCTAACTTTTCAAAAACAGCAAGTCCAAATGGAAAAGGAACTGCAGGAAAGTGAGTATATGCAATTAAATCAGCAAATTCAGCCCCATTTCCTTTTTAATACTATGAATTTAATGCTAGGACTTGCCCGATTAGATCGGAAGGAAAAGCTAATTCAAGTAATGGAGGCATTTTCTCATTATCTTAAATTTAAATATCAAGTCAGAGAACATCTAATTCCGCTAAAAAAAGAGTGGGAGTATACTCAATCGTACATTCATATCCAAAAAATCCGATTCCAAAACCGCCTAACCGTTGATATGACATTAAATCCTGATGCTGGGCAAGTGCTAGTCCCGCCGTACTTAATTCAGACCTTAGTGGAAAACGCTTTTAAACATGGCCTGGAAAAAAAGCCAGGTGACCTGTTTCTGCAGCTTCAAGCCGATTTGATCAATGATCAAGTAATCATCATAGTCACAGATAATGGAATGGGTATTGGAAATTTAACGAAAAAAGATCTTTTTCAAAAAGGCCACGGTCTTCCAAACATTCACAGACGATTAAAATTGCTATATGATCAATCGTCACTAGACATAAAAAAGGGCAGTTCGGGAGGTACAAAAGTATCAGTTGTCCTTCCTAAAATGCTTCAAGATGAGGAGGAGCTAAGCGATGAACATTCTATGCGTGGATGATGAACCAATCGTGTTAGAACAACTAGAACATATTTTACAGCCTGTCTTTCCCTTCTTAAACTTTTTCTTTGCAAATGACAGCAGCCAAGCTATTTCTATAAGCAAAGAAAACCATTTCCATTTAGCCATTGTAGATATTGAAATGCCAGGAAAATCAGGTCTTGAATTGGTTCGTGACTTAAAAGAACATCAGGAAAACCTGCCTGTTGTTATTTTATCCGCTCATCAAGATTTCCACTTGGCCAAAACCTCGATTCATCTCGGAGTTGTTGAATATCTGACAAAACCAATTTTTGAAGATGAATTAAAAGAAACGGTTAGCCGCTTCACTTCAGAAATTTATAAACGGGGATATTCAAAACTGATCAATGAAACTTTATCCGTTATAGAAGTATTTTATGAACAGCGCCTTTCGTTACAAGAAGTGTCATCTAAAGTTCACGTAAGCCCTGCCTATCTAAGCAGAAGATTTAGTGAAGAAGTGGGTACTTCTCTGACTGATTATATTAATCAATACCGGCTGGAAAAGGCAAAGCTGCTCCTTTTAACTACAGAGGATACCATTTCTTCGATTGCGGAGAAAACTGGTTTCAATAGTCTTCATTATTTCTCAACTCAATTTAAAAAGAAAGAAAATATGACACCTAAAGAATTTCGCGAAAGGAATTGAAGAATGTGAGTACATTTGCTGCAACTAGAATCAATACACTTGGTTACGGCCTTTTCACCATATTACTAATCTCCAGATGGAGTACAGGAAATGCATTATTTACTGTTCCGGAGTCTCTCCTTCATTTCGGATTTACGGGAGGCATTGTGTTTGCGTTTGCGGGTTGCTTGGCCTTTTTAGCGATGATTCCCCTTTCTAAAAAGCTCAGGAAAGATTCAAAATATCAAGAGTTGCTTCCGGTACTGGAACAGAGATTAACAGATTCCGCACTTATTTGGACAAAACGGATGATGAGCATAGGCATTTATTTTGGAATGATTAGTATTGGACTCGCGGTTAGTGTCTTATTAAATGCAGTCTTTTATATACCATACCAAATAGGATTTGCTATTTTCTTTATTTTGGGCTGGTTACTTGTATTCCTTGGAAATTTAGAGTGGTTCACAAAATTTAATGTTATGAAAGTTGGATTACTTTTATTAGTAATGGTTATGATTCTGATTCATTCTTATTTATTTGACGGAACTGAACCTGTCTATGATGGTATCCGATTATATCACCCCTATTTATTTTTTATTGAAAATGATCGGATTTTGCCATTATTAGCTTCTGTATGGTTAATCATGCTCGGAAATATGTTGATGGATGTTAAAACGTGGGGAGTTTTGCTAAAAGCAAATCGGGATAAACTTAATCGCGGGTTATGGGTTTCCGGGTTAGTTTGGAGCACCATCCCATTTGGATTTTCTATGATTGTCTTAGCTTCTATATATCAAGGCGGATTCGATTCGATTTATACCGTATTTGAAAAAATGTTTCACAGATATGAAAGCTGGCCGATTTCGATTGTTTTATTTTGTGTGTTCTTTATTATTTTATTTGATACGTTTTGGACCCAAGTCAGATCACTGCAAGCATTAAATGGTTCTCCCTTTCCGAAAAAACCAGCGCAAACCGTCTTATTATTAGCAGTATTTATCATTGTTTTACCGGCTATTATTTATTTGCGATCTATAACATTACTAGAATTATTTTTTATTACAGGTGTATTTTTTGCTTCCGCGATTCCATTTTTCGGGGTACTCATTTGGAAGAAATTAAAGATGGGAATGGAAGGTCCGATTGTTGTTGGATTTGCATCGATTATAGGCTGGATTTCTTATTGGTTCAGATTAGAATATTTTAGTATCATTGTTGCCAGCCTGGTTTCTGCAGGACTAGTCGCAGGAATTGTATACTATCGCAGAAAGAAAGCTACCATAAACTAAAAACTACAAACGAATGTATTCTTATGTTTGGGCGCGCTGCCATCTTTTTTGGGCGGAAATCCAGATTTTTTGGGCGCGTCGCCATCTTTTATGGGCAGGAATCCAGATTTTTTGGGCGCGTCGCCATCTTTATGGGCGGGAATCCAGATTTTTTGGGCGCGTCGCCATCTTTATGGGCGGGAATCCTGGTTTTTTGGGCGCACCGCCATCTTTATGGGCGGAAATCCAGGTTTTTTGGTTCGCCATCGCCATCTTTATGGGCGGGAATCCAGATTTTTTGGCGCACCGCCATCTTTATGGGCGGAAATCCAGATTTTTTGGGCGCACCGCCATCTTTATGGGCGGGAATCCAGATTTTTTGGGCGCGTCGCCATCTTTATGGGCGGGAATTGAATTTTAATGGGCGATGGCGCCCCATAATTGGGCGGAAAATCAATTAATTGGGCTAAAACTCAAAGATTTGGGCACTAACTCAAAGATTTGGGCACTAACTCAAAGATTTGGGCACTAACTCAAAGATTTGGGCACAAACTCAAACATTTGGGCCCAAAACTTACATAATTGAGCGTCGGCACCCCCATTCAAATATGAATAACCTCAATTAAATATTGACTGCACCAACTAACAGCAAAAGCCCACCCCTTTCTGTATAAAAGGGCAGGCTTCTGACTCTAATTCACATCTAATTGCTGAACCTGGAACAGGTCGTAGTAGTGGCCTTTTTTCGCCATTAATTCAGAGTGAGTTCCCATTTCGGTGATTTGACCGTGTTCGATGTGAACAATTCGGTCCGCATGGGTAATGGTTGATAGGCGATGAGCTACGATAAACGTAGTTCGGTCCCGGGCTAGCTTATCTAATGCTTCCTGTATGAGGTGTTCACTTTCTAAGTCAAGCGCAGACGTAGCTTCGTCTAAAATTAAGATAGGCGGATTTTTTAAAAAGACACGAGCAATCGCAATCCTTTGTTTCTGTCCGCCAGAAAGCTTAACTCCTCTTTCTCCGACGGTCGTGTCATAGCCATTTGGCAAATTCATAATGAATTCGTGTGCATTAGCTGCTTTGGCCGCTGCAATCACTTCTTCTTCCGTTGCGTCTGGTTTTCCTAGTAAAATATTTGTTTTAACGGATTCACTGAATAAAATATTGTCCTGTAAAACTAATCCGATTTTATCACGCAGGCTTCGTACTTTAAAATTTCGGATATCTGTGCCGTCTAATAAAATTTCTCCTTCAGTGATATCGTAGAAGCGTGGAATCAAGCTGATTAACGAC
This sequence comes from Bacillus oleivorans, assembly GCF_900207585.1. Classification (GTDB taxonomy): domain Bacteria; phylum Bacillota; class Bacilli; order Bacillales; family JC228; genus Bacillus_BF; species Bacillus_BF oleivorans. The sequence continues at coordinate 31,340 of NZ_OAOP01000004.1, forward strand.
GACTTTCCTCCTCCGCTCATTCCCACGAGAGCAACCGTTTCGCCTGCAGGAATGTCCAGGTTCAGGTTTTTCAAAATCTTTTCTTCATCCTCATCATAGGAAAAGCTTACATTTTTAAAGGTAATATGTCCTTTGACATCTTTGCATTCAACCGCACCTGGACGGTCGTCAATATCATAAGCCTCGTCTATAAACTCAAATACACGATCCATTGAGGCAATTGACTGCGTTAAGGTGGTTGAAGAGTTCACCAATCTTCGTAATGGGCCGTATAAACGGTCAATATAAGCAATAAAGGCCATCATTTCTCCAAGTGATAAATTCTGCTGAATCACTTCATACCCTGCAAACGCAATGACGAGCAATGGAGCTACATCTGTAATGGTGTTAACGACTGCGAATGCCTTTGCATTCCAGCTCGTATGGTCCAACGCTTTCTGCAGGAAATTTTTATTTTGTTTCTGAAACTGTCCCTGCTCATAATCCTCAATGGCAAAGCTTTTTATGACCGAAATGCCCTGTACCCGCTCATGCAGATAGCTTTGCACCTCAGCTAAGGCCTGGGAACGCACTCTTGTTAAGCTTCTCAGACGTCCGAAAAAATACTTAACCGATATTGCGTAAAATGGAAATAAAATAAGGGAAACGATCGTCAATTTAATGTCCATGGTAAACATGATCATAACTGCAATTAGGATGGTTGCAATATCCAGCCACAGGTTCATCAATCCGGTAATAACAAAGTTTTTCGTCTGTTCCACATCGTTAATAACACGGGAAATCACTTCTCCAACTTTGGTATTGGAGTAATACTTTAAGCTTAATTTCTGTATATGTTCAAAAAGCCGGTCACGGATATCATATAAAATTTTACTGCCAGTCCATTGAGCAAAGTATTGACGATAATACTCAATGGGCGGTCTGATTACCAAAAAAACAACAAAAGTAATTCCCATAATCCAAAGCAGCAATTCTAATTTAGCGTCAGTCGGCATTGTGTTATTTCCAACAATATCGTCGACCACGTATTTAATAAGAATTGGAATGAGCAGCGGAATGGCAAATTTAATGATTCCGATGAATAATGTAGCAAAAATTTGCCAGCGGTAAGGCCTGACGAATTCCATATATCTTCTGATACTACCCAATGGTAAGTCCCCCATAATCTTCTTTATATCTCTATCTATTTTGTATTTTATACAAAATTGAAAAAACCTGTTATGCCAACAGGTTTCCTTTTACTACTTTAAATAGAACAAGTATCTTTCATACCATTCATCAATAAAATCCGGTGCAAAAGGGCCTTTTCTTTGACGAATCCATCTGACTAATTTTTCTACATTTCTTTTCAGAATGTGATCAATCACGTCGGGATAATCCATGTTGCGGCGATGGAGCTCGTATTCATCTTCATCTAAGAGTGTATAGGTCATGTCAGGAAAAACTTTTATATCGAGGTCGTAATCTATGTATTTTAATGCTTCCTGGTCATAAGCAAAAGGTGAACTTAAATTACAATAATAATAAATGCCATCTTCACGAATCATCCCTATGATATTGAACCAATGCTGTGCGTGAAAATAACAAATTGCCGGTTCTCGGGTAATCCACGTTCTTCCGTCCGATTCGGTTACTGTTGTTCGATCATTGCCGCCGATAACGAGATTGCTTGTCCCTTTTAAAACCGTCGTTTCTTCCCAGACACGGTGAAGGAGGCCATTATGCTTATAGCTTTGGATTTGCATTTTTTCGCCTTCACGAGGAACAGTCATGCGTGTCCCTTCTTTCTTTACAAAAACCATACATGTATTATCAACCGTCCAATCTTAACAAGTTGCGCGTGCTTTTCTTCTTATTATAACGGTTAATAGTAAAATTTAAAACAAACACGCATACAAAAGAAAAAAGAGCCAATAATATGACTCTACACGGAAACTTGCTTTTGACCTTCCAGCTGATAGGTGAGGATCACTTCTTTGGTCTGCTCTTCAAAGGTTTGCTGGATCTTTTTTAACTCTATTCTCATATTCTCTATATCGTGCTGGATACTTTGCAAGCCTGCTTCTTCCTGTAACCGGATTAGCTCTGCTTCAATGTTTTGGCACCGTTCTAGTTCTGATTGTAAAAATAACAGTTGTTCCATCGTTTTCATTTGCTCTTGGACAAGCTTCTCGAACATTCCCATTTCTCTCTCTCCTTACATAAGCGTTGTAAGTAAATAATTCTTGCCTGACTGTTTTTTCCCTTTGACTAGTTCTGTAAGATTACCCCTGCTTTTGTCGAACGGTAACCGCCATGAAGAAAGCGTCTCATCGATGGGCTGAGACGCTTTCTTTTAAAGTTACTGCTGTTGTTGGTTTTGAGCTCCAGTAGTGCTTTGTGCTTTTTTAGCTTGAGATTGTTGGTTTTGTTGTCTTACTTGTTGAGCATTTGTTTCGCTAGCAAATTCTGTTCCGAATTGTCCAGCTCCAGCTGCTCCTGCTGCTCCTGCTGCTCCTGCTGCTCCAGCAGATGCTGCATTTTGCTTTCTTACTTGTGCAGCATTTGTTTTAGAAGCTTGTCCTTGTTGGTTTTGGCCCACTGTAATCACCTCCACAAGTCTTAATGTAACCACTTGTGAAGGAATTATCCGATTTTTACGTGGAAATCCTTGGAAAAATTACAACATAAGAGAGCGTCCGCCATCTACGATGACGGTTTGTCCCCGAATCATTTCCGCCTGATCAGACAGTAAAAAGGAAACAGTGCTTACTATGTCTGAAAGCTCTACCATTCTTCCCGCTGGGGTATGGCTGACTGCATCTGCTAATAACTCCTCACGGTTCGGGAAATGCTTTAAGGCATCTGTATCAATGGCACCGCCAGAAACCGCATTGACCCATATATTTTTAGGCGCCAATTCGACTGCCAAATAGCGAGTGAGGGCTTCCAAAGCAGCTTTTGAAACACCGACCACTGTATAATTTTCCAAGTAGCGGATTGAACCGAGAGAACTGATGCTTACGATTCTGCCCCCGCCTGCCTTTTCCATAAGCTTCGCTGCTTCTTGGGCGCAAAATAATAAGGCTTTAGTGTTAATGTTCATCGTCCAGTCCCAGTGATTTTCTTCTAATTCCATAATTGGTCTTTGCACACCTGATGCCGCATTACTGACAAGTACATCTAATCTTCCATATACCTCATCAATTTCTGCAAACATCGCTTTAATTTTTTCAGGATCTCCTACATTTGCCCGTATGATATGAGCTTTTTGACCAAGCTCCTCAATCCTTTCTGCCGTTTCAAGAGCCCCTTTTTTACTTCTTGCATAGTTAATCACTAAATCATATCCTTGCTTAGCCAGGTCAATCGCTATCGCTCTGCCAAGTCCGCGACTTGAACCTGTCACTAGTGCTACTTTATTACTCATCTGTACTTCCTCCAGTCCTATGAATAAAGTCGTTTTTTTTAACCAAAATAAGAAAAACTGCTTGAAAGGTGTTGTCTTTATGTATGTCGGAAGAGATATGACGGAATTGTCTATGACACCTAAAAATGAATGGCAAGACAAAGAATTGGCTTTTTTCCATCATTCTTTACAGCAAATGGCCCAGTATTTAAATAGTGAAGGGTTAACAATTCATAAAGAGATTATTAAAGAAATCGAACGAAGAGGGGGGCTTCAGCGACAAGAAGCCACCTACACTTCAGGAACCTTTCCCACTATTGACTAGGGTGTTTTTATAGGCTTCCCACATTTTTTGAAACGGAACAGGAAAAGCATATTGTGCTAATTGGCTTTCCTGAACCTGTAAATATGGGGAGTTTATTTTATGATGGAGCAATCCTTTAACGACGTAAGCATCCATTTCCCACTCTACATGGGAGAATACATGCTTGACTGTCGTTAAAGGCTCCATTGTTTGAATGTCCATTCCAAGCTCTTCCTTTAAAGATAAACGAAACGTTTCTAAATTTCGAGCGTCCCCTTCATCTCTTTCCCAGTTGGGATATTCCCACATCGATGCAAGCAGACCCGTTCTTGGTCTTTTCCGAATTACAAATTCTCCCGTATCTGTCATCACAATCGCAGCAATCCATTTTTTGTTTTTAATTTTTTTCTTTGTCTGCTTGATCGGAAGCATCGTTTCCTTTCCTTCATGGAATCCTTTGCAGTGCTCTCTTACTGGGCAAAGCAGACATGATGGAGCTTGGGGAGTACAGATTAAAGCACCTAATTCCATAATCCCCTGATTGAATGGTGAAGGATTCTCTGGATCGATTACTTCTTTTACGAGCTCCTCGAATAGTTTTCTCGTTTTTGGCTTCGCAATATCCTCTTCAATCGAAAAAATCCGGGAAAATACTCTCATTACATTCCCATCAACTGCAGGCTCCGGCTTGTTAAAGGCAATACTCATGACTGCCCCTGCCGTATAGGGTCCAACACCTTTAAGAGCTTGGAACTCATCGATATTCTCGGGGACTCGTCCCTCATAAATTTCAGCGACTTCTCTAACCGCAGATTGCAAATTGCGTACTCTTGAGTAATACCCAAGACCTTCCCATGCTTTTAAGATTTCATCTTCTTGCGCTTCAGCAAAATCCTGTAACGTCGGAAACTTTTCTAAAAAACGATTATAATAAGGGATAACTGTATCGACTCTCGTTTGCTGGAGCATGACTTCGGAAACCCAGATTTTATAGGGATCATTCGTTCTTCTCCAAGGCAAATCACGTTTTTCTGCTTCATACCAATTCACTAACGATTTTTGAAAATCTTCTATGTGAAAATCCTTTAATGCATTATGCAAAATCTCATTCACAGTTGCAGCTCCTTTACCTACAATAATACAGGGGCTCTTTTAACTCCGGTTCATCCTGTTAAACTTTCACGGAAAAGGGAATAAAATAAGTTACAGGCTTTAGATAAAAAGATCTCTTTTCCTATTGTACATGAAATGGTTTTGGATTTGACATATTTAAATTGCTTTATTATTGGATTGGTGAAATTAGGGGGAGAGGAAAACACGAGTGAAACATAAGAATCGCCGCTATGTTTCAAATGAAACGCAAGAACCGTCCCTATGTTTCAGGAAAGGGGGTAAATGATTGGATACAGGAACACATTTTGTTATGGGGGCCGCAATTGGCGGATTAGCGACGCTTGATCCTGTTGTTATGAGCAGTGATGCAACTGCGACTGCCGTATTGATTGCAGCTATTGTTGGCTCTCAGGCGCCTGATGTGGATACGATTTTAAAGCTGAAAAATAATGCTCTTTATATAAAACATCATCGTGGTATTACTCATTCGATTCCAGCTGTGATTCTTTGGCCAATTGGGATAACTCTAATCCTTCTTCTCTTTTTTCCTGATGCGAATTGGCTGCATTTATGGAGTTGGGCCTTTTTAGCCGTTTTCCTCCATGTATTTGTGGATATTTTTAATGCCTATGGAACTCAAGCCCTTAGGCCGTTTTCTGATAAATGGGTCGCATTAGGATGGATTAACACCTTTGATCCATTCATTTTTGGGATTCATTTAGTCGGTATTATGTTCTGGACTCTCGGTGCTCATCCAGGGTATACATTTTTAGCGATATACGCTGTTCTGGTTGTATATTACATTCTGAGATACCGCTCCAAACAAAATATAAAAAGAATAATTTCAAAACGGTTCCCTGACCTTAAAAAGGTGATTATTGCACCTACCATTCGTTTTTATCAGTGGCGAGTAGCCATTATTGACCATGACCACTTTTATGTCGGAAAGGCATTTAAAGATGAACTCATTATTTATGACGAGTTTAAAAGGCTTCCTTTTCCTAAGGAACATATCTTATCCGCGATACAAGGGGATGAAAATGTTTCAGCCTTTTTATCCTTCTCACCTGCTTATCGCTGGGAAATCGAAGAAGAGGACGATAAAATTGAGGTTCGCTTTATTGATTTAAGGTATCGGAAGGACGGTCATTATCCCTTTGTTGCGATTGTACACTTAGACCGGGATTTAAATATTATTTCGTCCTTTACCGGCTGGGTATATAGCGAAGAAAAATTACAGAAAAAATTGGAGATCCTTCCAGATTAACGTTTGGAAAGAATGTTAAACATCATACAGCATGAGATCATCCTTCTGATTCATACTATAGGTACGTGAGATAGCATTGATCAAAATCATGGTATTTCACGTCCCTCATTTTATTTAGTCAGGGGTGAGTGAGAATGCGGAATAAGGAAACCGGGTTTCCAATTGTAAGTGGCGGCAATAAGCTCGAAGGTGAACCACGTGCCAAAGCTGAATATGCATCAAAGCGGGCAGATGGCACAACTCAAACTCATCCACAAGAGCGTATGAGAGCATCCAACCAACGCGTAGACGATAATTCTGCACGTCCTTAGGAGGGTTTTTATATGGCCAATAGGAAAAACAAATTATTTTTTCAGGATGAATATCAAAGTCCATTTGAACAAACCTGGACGAACCGGAAGCATCTTTACTCCCAAGTAAAAGGACAAACCCAGCAAACGCAGAACCTTATTATTTTAGAACATCAGACAAGAAAACAATCGTAGTGGGCTGGATATCTCTTCACCACTTTATTTAGGTCGCATATTTATCACATCACCGAAAATTTAGGGCTGACAATTGAGTCAGCCCTTTTTGGTCCGGTCTTATTGTTTACGATCGTAGTCATGGTGCTCACTTTTTAGGACATCAGTTCCGTTATTTGTGACAAATCGTGCATTTTTGAAAATTATAGGACATTGGTTCCGCTATTATCGCAAAAACATGCGAATTTCGAATGATTTTCGGCAAATAACGGATCGTATGTCCTTTAAATTTTCAAACCCGCCGTTTTCTGGTAAATAACGGATCGTATGTCCTTTACTGTCAGAGGTATTCGTTACTACTCCGGGGTTATCCGTTACTAGCTATCCTCTAGATTGAGGACTCCGGCTCCACTATTTTGATTTATTAATTAAAAGCGATATCGGCAATGCTTCTTGTTCTACATTCCCGCTTAACCGATAACCCCAGGCAAACCTTCCATTTATGTAATCGATTTTAAAATATTGACCAGGGTCGCCGTGAATTTCATAAATCTCTCCCTTTTTATAATCGGAAGGATCGCGTAAATAAGCCTCTGCCATTACGGCTTTTCGCTCGAGAACCGCAAATTCATTCACCATTCCCATTTGTTCTGCCTTTCTTGCCTTTTCTTTTAACTGTCTGATTTCTTGCTCTAATTCTTCCTTGCTCATTTGGCTGTATCGCTTATCCTGATTCAATCCTAAACTCTCCTTTTGTAAAACCACTCATAATCAATAATAAAATACACAAGCTATCTATATGCTAACATTTTTGACATGCTATATTTTGTATCATATAAGAAGAAAAGGCTGGTTGCAAAGGAGGAGTCCTTTTGCGGGCAATATTGATTACAGGAGGAGGAACAGGATTAGGTAGAGAACTCGCCCATTTATTTGCTAAAGAAGGCTTCCATGTTATGCTTTGCGGAAGACGGGAAGAACCATTGCTTTATGTAAAGGATGAGATTGAACGCGAAGGCGGTTCAGCGGAAGCTTTTGTTTTAAACATTACTGACCTAGATGCAATCCAGCAATTCATTGTGAACACTGGACGTGCAGAAAAAATCGAAATCTTAATTAATAATGCTGGGGTTGGCCATTTTGGTGCCTTTGAGGAAGTGAAGCTTTCAGATATTGAAGTTATGATGGATACAAATTTCTATGGTCCTCTCTACTTATGTAAAACCCTTATCCCTTTCCTGAAAAACAGAAACAATGGAACGATTATCAATATTATTTCAACAGCAGGGTTAAGAGGCAAAGCCAATGAAACTGGATATTGTGCAAGTAAGTTTGCATTTCGGGGGTTAGGGGAAAGTCTGCAAAAAGAATATGAAAATTCCATCCATATTGTCAACGTGTTTATGGGCGGAATGAACACTCCTTTCTGGGAGGATCGTTCTTATGTAAAAAATCCTGAGTCCTTTATGAATCCCCATCACATCGCGCAAACGATTATGGAGCAATATCAAACTTCTCAGGAAATCAAAATCGAAAGGAAGAAGTCTTAGGCTAAGCAGTTGAGTTTTTGTGGCACTACACACGAAATAATATACATTAGCAGACCAAATCGAAAAATGGTTTAGTCTATTTATAATCTATCTCAGATATTTCGGAAGTTAAGCCTGATTAATTCATAGTAAACAACTGTTGTTGTTTGGACCACTAAAAATACCGCCACTGAAAAGTACATTTTATATCCATGCTGGTAGTGGGTTACTCCCATCCAAGTAGAAACTTTCTCCATGGTTAAACCAATTAGGGTCCAGCCTAAAATATACAGGATAAAATATTTCTTATTGATATTTAATACTTTATAAAAATAAATAAAAAAGTAACTGAACGTAGCGAATAAAAAGTACGTCAAGAGATCAGAAAGCTCATATCTGTTGGAATCGTTGACTCGATAAAAATCAAAAAGCCCTCCTCCAATTGTAAAGTCAAATAAAGATGAGCTTGCGAAGCCCCATACTAAAAACAATATGGTTATATAACGAGGAAGCTTTTTAGGAAATAGAAAAAAAGCAGCATAGGCAATAAATAGCATAACTAAAATATATATTTCATTTTTATCAAAAGATTCCCATAGCATCATTGGTCATGCACCTCATCCCTAGAAGTTTTATTAATGAACCTATATGAAAGCATAGCAATTAGATTTAAAGCTAAATAGTAAATGGTTTCATACCAAAAGGTCCAATTTTTGAATTCGGTGACGTTTAGAATGGTTGATATGAAACTGACAGCAACCAATAAAAATGTAGAAAAAATGAATAAAATGGTCTTCATTATGAGAGTTTCACTCCTAATTAGGAGGTTTAGGAATAGCAAAATAAGATTAGGGATAATGACGCTGCGATGTAATAAGTATGCTGTGTAAGGTAAGGCCTTTTTCGTTACTGTAATTAATTTCAGTTCATCAATAACAATCCATGAAAAGTTTATACTTAAGATCAATATTATTAAAAAAATAAATGTGCCCTCTACCAAGTTCATCTTTTTCTTAATAACCGCAAGACTAGATATCACAAGCCATGAGATAAAGAAAAATACTAAAAACTCCACTTAAGTCCTCCATTGTAGTTTTATTTACTAGTCTGGCAATCAGTAAAAAATGTATTCGTAAAAATAAAAAGCATGGATTTCAATATTAATCCATGCATTTCGTATTTAGTATTAGATCTCTTCCTCTTTTTCATGAATAAACCGTTCAATTAGATCGATTTCAAATCCTTTACGAAATAAAAATTGTTTCACCTTAAGACGGTCGCCGCCGTATCTATGCCAGGCTTTTTCCCCTTGCTTAACAATTGCATTCCATTCTTCGTCTTCATCAGAATTCCAATTCGCCTCTTCAAGGGAGATGGAAATAACGTTTGACTGATATCCTTTTTGAACAAGCTTTTCATACAGCTTTTGTTTTTTTTCAAGCGTAGAGAATTTGGATAAACCCTTACTCCATTTTTCAACAAGCTCAATCGCCTTTTCAATTGCCCTTTCTTCAGTGAAAAGATCCATAGCCTTATTTATGTAGTCAGGGCTGATTCCTTTTTCCTTTAATCGCGCCATTATCCACGTCGGTCCTTTATCGCTGGTTTGCATATAGGTTTTGACAAAGGCAATCGCGTATTCATCGTCTTTTATGTAGTTGTATTCCTCAAGGTGATGGAGAACTTCCTCAAGGACTGCTTCATCAATTTCCTTTTGCAGCAGATATTGCTTTACTTCTTCCCTGCTCCGCATCCTGGCTGTCAAATAATTAGCAGCCAAATGAATCCCTTTCCGAATCTGATCCTGGTATTGAATTTCTTGAATATCGAAGTCCGAGAGTTCTTTCCCTTTCTTCAGCTGAAACGAAACAAGGACATGTTCATCAACACTAAACGCATACTCTTCTTTTTGTCCATCAGACACATATATATTATAACGGCCTTGATTTTTCTTCTGCGGAGTAATTTTAGAGACAATCATCTAAACCACCTCCCCTATACTGTAGCACATTTTTTGCCTATAATTGTTATCAAATATACAGAAAATGTAAGGACAAAGGAGGAATCCTTCTTATGAAAATTGCAATTGCAGGCGGAAGCGGATTTGTCGGAAAAGCTTTAGCTGACCTATGTCTTCAGAAAGGATATGAAGTGACGGTTTTAACGCGGAGCGAGTCACGCGCATCCGAAAATCCTAAACTGAACTATATCCAATGGCTCTCACCAAATACAGACCCAGAGAATCATTTAGATGGATTTGACTGCTTGATTAATCTTTCGGGGGAATCCCTTAACAGTGGTCGCTGGACTCGTAAAAGAAAACAGCAAATTGTCGATAGCCGGATCACAACAACCAAAGAACTCATCAGAATACTTTCTATGCTGGAGAAAAAACCTAGTATCGTCGTTCAGGCAAGTGCAGTCGGTATTTATGGGACATCAAAAGATCAAACGTTTACTGAGGATACGGAAGATTACGGTTCTGACTTTTTAGCCGAAACCGTAAAGTCGTGGGAAAAAGAAGCACATGCTCTAAATCAGCTTGGAATCCGAACCTGTTTGGCCCGGTTCGGTGTCATTTTAGAAAAAGACGGAGGGGCACTACCGCTAATGGCTCTGCCCTATAAATTATTTGCAGGCGGCCGGTTAGGGCGTGGTGATCAATGGGTTTCCTGGGTTCATTTAGAGGATGCCGCAAGAGCGATTTTATATATAATCCATAATCCAAAGCTGCAGGGGCCGATCAACATTACCTCTCCTAACCCGAGCCCAATGGAGGAATTCGGTAAAACCTTAGGATCTGTATTAAAACGTCCTCATTGGTTCCCTACACCGGGCTTGGCATTACGACCGGTGTTAGGCGAAAAAAGCATGCTTGTTTTAGAGGGGCAAAAAGTATTGCCTGAAAGGCTGAAGCAAGCAGGTTTTACCTTTCAATATCCAAAACTGAATCAGGCCCTGGAGCAAATCTTTTCCAAATAACTGTATCTTATTTGTGGCAATAGGGCAGAATAGAACTAAATCTTTGCCTGAAAGGATGAGGATGTTTTGGATAAGAAGAAACGTGAAAAAATGAGAAGTAATCTGACAAGCATGCAAGAAGTCCGATATCAAAGAGATTTTAAATTAGCTGACCGTGCCGCCGGATTCGAAGTACATAAGAAAAGAGATTAACTTTTACTCATAAATAAAAGGGTCATGGAGAAACTAATGAACGAGGAGCCAAAAGGTTCTTCGTTCTTTTCTTTATGTAAGGCTGAAACCTTAATATAGGGGGAGATCCGCATGGGCAGAGGACACGTTCATCGTAAAAACAGAGACAAAAATGCAAATTCCTTACCACAAACCCCAGCTAATCTAAAACGACCAGCTGTGGAGTATTCGGAAGAGTTAGCAGACGCAGATGATTTGGAAGCTCAAGCTCGTGCGAATGCAGCTAACCAGCGTGTTAAAATGAGACAACATAGGAATTTAAATAAATAATTCTCCTTAAGGAAAGGGATTGTCTCGTTTTTTAGCGGAGATAATCCCTTTTCCTGTGAATAAAATTATACACATGATTGTGGATAGTGTGAATAAATTTGTGGATGGTTGGTGTAATAAGGTTTTTTTTGTTTGGAAATGTGGATAGATTTTCATACAGAAATGTGGATAGTGTGAATAAGTGGCGTTTTTCTGTTAATAAGGCTGTTCTTACTGTGGATAAGTCTGTGGATGCTTGATTAATTTATAAAAGCCTGCTTTTGGCATTTTTAGTTAAGGACACTTTTGTAGCGCTCTCGCTTGAATTCAACTTGGGGCTTTTTTTTCACTCGATTTTTTCCGTCACACCGCTTATGATGGACACTTTGACTACTCTCCCAGTCTTTTTACCCAACCCAAATTAACAACGGCTACAAAAAAAGTGTGAAACACAAGGTTTCACACTCGATCCGAAATTATTGATACATCAATTCTCTTTTCTTTTGAACATCCTGATCCTCTAGGAACTCATCGTATGTCATCTGCTTATCGATTAGACCGATTGGCGTAATTTCAATAATGCGATTCGCAATCGTTTGAACAAACTGATGGTCATGGGAAGTAAACAAGACAGAACCTTTATAATTAATTAAGCCGTTATTTAATGCAGTAATCGATTCAAGATCTAAGTGGTTAGTTGGTTCATCTAAGATTAGCACATTCGCTCCACTTAACATCATTTTCGATAGCATACAGCGTACTTTTTCTCCCCCAGATAAAACAGAGGACTTTTTCAGCACCTCTTCCCCAGAGAACAGCATTCTTCCTAGGAAACCGCGCAGGAAGCTTTCACTGTCGTCTTTTGGTGAGAACTGACGAAGCCAGTCCACAAGGTTAAGGTCCGTATTAAAGTATTCGGAGTTGTCTTTTGGAAAATAGGCTTGAGAAGTGGTTACTCCCCATTTAAACGAACCGCTATCCGGCTCCATTTCACCCATTAAAATTTTAAACAGCGTTGTAATCGCCAACTCATTCTTCCCAACAAAGGCGATTTTATCATCCTTATTCATGATAAAGCTGACTTGGTCTAAAACCTTTTCACCGTCAATCGTTTTAGATAAGTTCTCAACACGCAACAAATCGTTTCCGATTTCGCGGTCCATCGCAAAATGGACATACGGATATCGTCTTGACGATGGTTTAATGTCATCTAACGAGATTTTATCTAACAGCTTTTTACGGGAAGTTGCTTGTCTGGATTTAGATGCATTTGCACTAAAGCGAGCAATAAAGTTTTGCAGTTCTTTAATCTTTTCTTCTTTTTTCTTGTTGGCATCTTGAGCCATTTTTAAAGCTAATTGACTGGATTCATACCAGAAATCGTAGTTCCCTACGTAAATCTGGATTTTTCCGAAATCAAGGTCCGCCATGTGAGTACATACTTTATTTAAGAAGTGACGGTCATGGGATACAACAATGACGGTATTTTCAAAGTTAATTAAAAACTCTTCTAACCACTGAATGGCATGAATGTCTAAATGGTTCGTCGGCTCGTCCAGAAGCAAAATATCTGGCTTGCCAAACAAAGCTTGTGCCAGTAACACTTTTACTTTTTCAGAACCAGATAAATCCGCCATTTTTTTGTTATGGAGTTCCTCACCAATTCCGAGACCTTTTAGGAGAATTGCAGCTTCAGATTCCGCTTCCCATCCGTTTAGCTCAGCAAATTCGGCTTCTAATTCAGCGGCCTTCATTCCGTCTTCATCTGAAAAATCAGGCTTCATATAGATTGCATCTTTTTCCTGCATCACTTGATACAAACGTTCGTGACCCATGATAACCGTTTGTATGACTTCCTGTTCTTCGTATTCAAAATGGTTTTGCTTTAGCACGGCTAATCGCTCACCAGGAGTAATCGAAACATGTCCAGTTTGCGGTTCAATATCACCTGATAAAATTTTTAAAAAGGTTGACTTCCCTGCACCGTTCGCACCAATGAGGCCGTAGCAGTTTCCTGGGGTAAATTTTATATTAACGTCTTCAAACAGTTTTCTGTCACCATAGCGAAGACTTACGTTGCTTACAGTTATCATATTATTTTATCTCCTCCGTCAAGCTATTCAAGAATGATTGTACCACAGAATTACGTCATATCGTCACTCGAACTTATATCTACTCTTAAATAAACGATATATTGTATGCAATTTATTACGATTATGCACACGATTACCAGTATAGGGAAAAAATGAGGTTTTTAATCTTTTCTATGTGGTAAAATCTCCTTACATCGGTTTAGGGTGAAATGAAAATGAATGTAAAGCTAGAACCAGTCAATAAGGAAAATTTCCATTCTTGTATTAGATTAAAAGTGGCTGAGGACCAAAAAAACTATGTTGCTACTAATCTTTATTCAATTGCTGGATCAAAGGTTAACCCCAATCTTCACCCATATGTTATTAATGATGGAGATGCGGTCATTGGTTTTGTTATGACAGACATTGACTTGTCGGAAACCGACATGTTACGTGAAAGACGTGATATTTTCCATACAAGTACAGCTTGAAATTTATCTTTCTCAACATCCGATATCGATGTTTTCTTTTGCTTTCATCTTTTTGTGTATATGTCCCCCTGTATTGTACTTTGAACATTACCGTACATAAAATAAATCATTTTCGGTAGAAAGAAATTAGGGTTCATGGTAAAATCACATTAGGAAAATAAAGGCAATGTAACCTTTGGGTTCAACCTCGCTGAAAAGTAGGTTGGACCCTTTTTGCATTCTTAAACCTAAAGGAGGACTTATGATGTTGAGAACAGAAATGCTGTTGCATCGGCTGGACGAGATCGGCAAATCGCTCGAAAAAAAAGGGGGTGCCCTATTATTATTAGGTGTCGGTTCCGTTGGAATCGAGACGGCTCGGCTGGACGACTATTCAGATTTGGATTTCTTTGTCGTTGTAAAACCTGAACTGAAAAGCAGATATATCAACCATTTGGATTGGCTAGAAGAAGTTCACCCTTTAGCTTATTCTTTTAAGAATACGGAAATTGGCTATAAAATTCTGTTCGAGGACGGCATTTTTGGTGAATATGCGGTATTTGAGGAATCGGAACTGATCAATGGATCCTATACCGAAGGGAGAGTCATATGGAAGGATCCGTCCTACCAGAACACGGGAATTTCAAAACCTACCAACCCGATACCTAGCCCGAAAAAAGACTCGTTAGACCATCCTTTGAACGAAGCTTTAACTAATCTTTATGTGGGCCTCGGCCGCTATGCCAGGGGAGAGCGCCTATCAGCGACGAGGTTCGTCCAAGGTTATGCTGTGGATAGGATTTTATCCGTACTTCATCTGCTCGAGCCAGAGGTGGATTACTTTCCAGATCCTTTCGGAAACGAGAGGCGCCTTGAAAAAAGATACCCTCGTTTCGCGGGAATCATTGCAGACATGATACAGGGATATGATCATGTACCTGAATCTGCACTTCGTATTTTAAGCTTCATAGAAGAAGTGTATCCCGTTAATCGAAAACTAAGCGATGAAATACGACGTTTAGCCAAAATTTCCTGCCGTTAACAAAGGAGTTGAATCTTATCATATAAAAATAGCTATCTATTGTTCCATTTCTGCCATTACTTGTTTTGCATAAGAGAATAGATCAAAAATAGAGTTAACCTCTCAAAAAGAGCCAAATTTCTCTATCAGGAAATTTGGCTTATTAGTTATATCTCGAAAGTCCGTTAAACAAATTGCTGACTAGGCTGTTTACAAAAAAACTCACCACTTTGTACTGGACTTCCATTGTTAGTTTTGTATCTAATAATGAAGGTCCAGTGCATTAAGGAATGCTCTCTAATAAATTCTTCACCGCTGAAGTATTTCCTCTAATTCAACTAAACTGCTCCGTTAGCACAATAACTTCAACAAAAAAAGCGTTAATCCTCTTGGATCAACGCATCCGTTAGTTCAACTAATGCAGACTTCTTCCTATCTGTTTTCTGCTAACGTATTTCGAACTGTAGCTTGAGGAGGTTGCTCCATCCACCCATTTTTTATCATAATATTAACAGCATCTTCTAAATACTTGGCTGATTCCGCCAATAAACGTGTAAAATGTAGCCCGATATCTCGTCTGTTGCATAAACCAATTGCAGTGCCGTACCTGCTTATGAACACAGAACCTAGTGACATAATGAAAAACATCATCATTTTATCGCTAAAAGGGGGTGTGGTTGAGTTCGTTACTTCAGATTCGTAAGTTGTTGGGGAAGGCAAATCATCTTCTCTTAGTAATGATGTAAATACCTCAATGTGTTTATCACACATTTCCTTACCTCTATAAAAAATTCACGAAGGTCTTTTGATTTTGCTATTTGACTGTACGACATGAGCTTTGCTCCTGCGAAAGCTACCCCTCTAATATTAAAAACTAATTGATTGATTTCAATCGCATTTAAAGGTCTTCTATGGCCAAACCAGCCCGTTAAAAATCCATGTTGATGTACAAAATCTGCTTTTTCAGGTATAGGAATAGTTGGTGCGGAATTTGCCAATCCTCTTTTTACCAATAAATCTTTACTTTGATTATAAAGTTTTGTAGTTAAAGAAACACAATGAGTAAAAAAGTTACGGACATCCAATCGATTTGAATTCACTAACGAAAAACCGTAAAACTCTAATCCATTCTCACCTAAAGAATTGTATTGAATAAGAGCAAATTGGTCGGAATATAACCGAGGGGCATTTAAATCTACATCTTCTTCAGTAAATCCGAACGGCAAAGGAAAGTTTTCTTGTTTTAATATTTTTTCTACATTGCCAACAATCTCCTGCGAAATTTCTAATGCAAATTCTATAATGGAACGAATCTCTTCATCCTTACATTTTTTCATGTAGTAAGGTATAGAAAAAATATACATTAAATTATTCATATACGTTGTCCAGAGATTTGCAATTTCTGAAGCATTTAATTGTATTTTCATCATGAACCCTCCATCTGTATCAATGTTAATAATTTACCCATTTTTAAAAATAAAAAACGAAAACAGGAAAATATGTAGTTTTAGGAATGACCCATTTTTGTCTTTGATCGTTTGGATATTAATTGAAGTAATCTGCTCCGTTAGTGGAACAAGAAAATAAGCTGCCACAGTAGCCACCCTTCTTCAACTCTCGCACCCGTTACTGGAATAAGCAACAGACTTTTATGGCTTAAAATCATCGTATTGTGAATACACACTCTTTGTGTTTTTGTTGTGTTTTTCGTGCCTTGGTCGAATTATAATTTTATCTCAAACTAAAATCGCATTAATCAATTCAAAGAGTAAAGACTATTTAATAAAGGAGGATAATTAATGAAATACAAAGCAGAGAAAACAATCGAAATTTCATCTTTGATAATTGTGTCACTATTATTAATAAAGTTGACACCAAAAAATAAAATTCGTGAATCAATAGTTATATTTTTGTTTAAACAAGTACTAACATGGGTTTTTGGATTACTAGTGGTACAAAAAAACTTAATTTCCTATCCATATCGCTTATTTTTCAAAAAGGCAAATAAAGCTAGTTTTTCATTCGAATATTTTATATATCCTGGACTGTGTGCTTTATTTAGTTTGTACTACCCAAAAAATAAATCTAACCTTTTAAAAACCCTACATTCCTTTATTGGTCCTTCAGTAATAGTCATCTTTGAAATTATTGCAGTAAAATATACAAAATTAATTAAATATAAAAAATGGGCTTGGTATTGGAGCTTTATAACAATTTGGATAACAGATTACTTAACACAAGCTTTTCACAACTGGTTTTTTAAAACTGAATTTCATGAATAAAAAGGGGCAGGTAGACTGCCTCTTTTTGTATTAATTTAAATACACGATAAGAGTCAAATACGACATTAGTCTTTTTGAACTAATCTGCCCATTAGTGAAAAGGCGACTGTTATTAAACAACCGTACCCGTTTGTTGAAGAAGTTTGTTAAAATGCAACATAAAAAGGATGTTCATCCTCATTTAGTATCTTAACAATTCTTTCTTTAAAATTTGACCAAGTAACCATCTTTAACACTTCTTCTAAAGTAAAAAATCCAACTTCTAAACTTTCACTACTAGTCTGCGGTTCCCCACCTATCGCTTTTGCAAGCCAACAAGTAGCACAAACATTAGCTTTTATATTTTGATAGATACCACAGAACTTAATTACCTCAATATCAATCCCAGATTCTTCTTTTACTTCTCTTATAATTCCATCCTGTATGGTTTCTCCTAATTCTATTACCCCGCCAGGAAATTCCCATCCTCTACGTAGACCTCTAATAAGTAAAATTTTACCCTCATCATTTAGAACTACTGCACCCGCTGAAAGAGAGTGTCTTGGCATAGACATATAACAACCACCTTTAAATAAAAATGGATTCCTTATTTCTTAATTTATAACGTTACGCTTACTATAAAACATACTACTCCTACAAACAGAAAAAATTGAATCAAAAAAACTCCCCCGCTTCCGTTCTTTTTACAAATATGTACGCAGCAATGCTCTCTTAGTTTCATCATTATTTTCTTACTACAACAAAATTGCCCCTTTAGTGCAATATCTTCAAAAAAAATACGTTAATCCATCTTGGATCAACGTACCCGTTTGTGAAAGAAGAAATATCAATATAAACAAATGAACTTTTCCACTTTGCCTAATTTCAACGAAAGGACGAATTTCATACTTTTACTTTATTGCTGCAAGTTTGTGTTTATCAACTTCTTCCTATTTGTCACAAGTGGAGGCTGTTCCAGCCATTTCTTTTCAACTACTATATCAAAAGTGTCTTTAGAGTACGCCATTACCTCTGCAATGATTTTGCTATATTGAGCTGCAAGGTCTGTTCTCATGGACACTGACATGGCGTGCGAAATTAAGCTGATGTCTACAGAATTCAATACATTTATCATAGATAATATAAGCTTGTCCGAAAATGGAGATACAGTAGAATCAGTTACTTCCATGCTCACCGTCACCGTACCAAGAAGGTCTTCTTCCATTAATAAATTGTTGAAAAATGAGATTTGTTTTTCACTGATCGTTTTTCCTCTAATAACGTGAGCCTTTAGTTTCTTGTCCTTTAACACTTGAGCAAATCCGAGCATGATAAGAACTGAGAAGTAATTTCGCTCAACATTAAAGAAAACCTCAGACACTTCAATTGCATTCAACGGACGCTTTGTTCCAATTATTCCCGAAAGAAACGATTCCTTCTGAACAAACTCGATTTCTTTTGGGTAGTTCATTTTAGGCGGACGGTCATAAATACCTTTTGACAACATCATCTTGACTGCTTTTCCGAACATCTCGGTAGACGTATGAATGCATTCAGTAAAGAAGTCGAGCACATCAAGTCGAACGTTGTTAGAAGCAGTATAACTAAAATTAATCATACCCAACCGATTCGTCATGTAAATGTAACTCAGGGCAAACGCATCATGAAATAGCGGAGGGGCGGACAAATTCACATCACCTTCAGAAAAAGCTGAGGGTAACGGAAAATTTTCGGCAAGGAAGATATTTTTTATTGTATCTAATCGTTTTTGAGAAATTTGCAATGCCTCTTTTACCAGCGGTATGATTTCCTCATCTTGAAGATGATGCAAAAAGTATGTAAGGAAACAAGTGCTCATGCTCTCTTGAATAAAAACACCCCAAAGCCCGCCAATTTCCGTGCATGTCAGTTCTATATTCGCCTGCTTTCCATGTGGTTTCAAGCGGTGAATCCTCCTTAATATGCTTTTAGGTATAGTTTCTCATACTGATTTATTAATTAACCCTCAATTTTAAAGAAGGAATTAACTCGCAGATGTATCATAACGAACTTATAATACATTTGATTTAATCACTTCTTCATTGAACTAACGTGCCATGGTCGTTCAATAGCTTCAAAAAAAATGCGTTAATCCTCCTTGGATCAACACACCCTGTTATTTAACAAGAAGCGCAGCTAGCATCGTTTCAAAGCACGAAAGAGTCAATCATGTAAAAAACGAGTAAAACTAAAAAGCCTAAATCACTTTAAGATTTAGGCTTCACACAGACATGCTATTTTACACGTTTCTCCAGGTAACAGTTTCCCTTACAAAAAATGCTTTGTTAAGTTACCTTCCCCCGTGCTTCAATATCCCAAACGTCAGTTACAACACCTTCTTGATGGATCACATACTCATCAAATAAGTTAACAACCGGACAAGCATGGTTCGGAATAATTTGGACGACATCGTTTAAACATAAGGAGGTTTCCCCTTCAATAGACGCAATACCATGCTCCTCCGATAATCTTTCAATAGTTATCTCAGAATGACCGACCACATGGCCAAAGCCCTTTACACTTTTGTTCCCATGTGCCCCCTGATCCAAACAAAGTACTTTGCTGCCCGTATCTAATACTATTGTCTTCCGATTTGGATACTTCCCGGCTACAGCAGCTAATACAGTTAAAGCACATCGGTCGATTTCCGTTACCCCTAGACCGGCTTGAATCGCATCAAAAAATACGGCATTTCCCGGTCTTACCTCATTAATTCCTTTAACTTTCCCAGCTATTTTGTAGGTTGGGGTTGAGCCCACACTCCGAACAGCAATCGGGATTCCCTCCCGTTCACACGCTTCCGCACTTTCGGCAACAGCTTTCCCTTCTAATAGCCCAATCTTTTCAATTTCCGCCAAAGAAGGTGCAGCATAAGAATGGCCAGCATGGGTAAAAATACCGCCTAGTTTTAGTTTCTTTTTTAAAGCAATATTCTTTGCTAACTGAACAGCTTCACTTCCTGGCTCCACCCCACACCGATTCAAGCCGGAATTGACTTTAATCCACACTTCCAATTGGTGAGGCGTCTTAGACATAAACTGATCCAATAACCCTAGCTGCTCCAAATTATCTACGGCTACTTTCAAATGAACTTCCTGACCTAGCAACTCAATAAGCCTGTTGACTTTTTTCTCAGCTGCAATCGGATAGGCAATCAGAATATCTTTAATCCCGGCACGAGCCATCACCTCTGCCTCTCCAATTTTAGCTGTTGTAATGCCGACCGCCCCTGCCTCTAACTGCATTTTTGCTATTTTCGAGGATTTATGGGTTTTAATATGTGGCCGAAGCATCAGCCCATTTTCCTTGGCGAAATTGGCCATATCGCGAATATTAGCTTCCAGCTTACCCTGATCAAGCAAGAGTGTTGGTGTATCTAGTTCGTAAATCGATTTTCCCGTTTGTGTCATCTGCTATAGCCTCCTTCATCTTCTATTGCCACTCATTCCATTTTTGAACAAATTTCTGCTTTTGTACTTGCAAGAAAGTATTTCCGTCATTGTCTTTCTTTTGCTTTTGCCATTCGTAAAAGCTTGCGACAGCAATGAGTACAGAACCTGCAATTAATAGGTACGCCCACCAAGGCAATCTTCCCCAGTATGGCCTTGTTTGCAGCAGCAGGTTGAGCAATAGCATCCCGCTTCCAATAAAGAAGAACGACTTTCTGCGGAAAAATAACCCAGCAACTAATGCAAACAAAGACAGGCTTCCGGCAATAATCGCATCATAAATCGTATTGCTCTCTAGGGCATCAAAGATTAATAGACTAGCTACAACAATAAGAACTGCCCATAATAGCAGGTCCATTTGTTTTTTCGCTGTTTTCCAAGTACGCTTTTCCAAGAAAATGACAAGGGCAACCCATGGAAGGATATAAAGTTCGGTTTCGATAAATGGATTAATATATATATCGCCGAGCCATACATAATACGGGTGTAAGACACTAATACATGCAACCGTAATCACGATATTTTGCACGATCTTCTTCTCTACCCGTTTTATTTGAAGAAATAACACAAGCGAAATGAATAAAGGCGGAATTTCTTTAAGCCACAAAGGCGAATCCCAGTTAATAAAGGCATAAGCATTTAAAATTAACAGAAACGAAGCAACTGCATACCAGTCAACTTTTACTTTTAATAAATTTACTTTTTCCCACCGATAAAGATTGGGAAATAATACAAAGCCTATTAATAATAAGATTATAGCTATTCCCAAATAACTGAGAACCATGAATCCATCTGTTAAATCTAATAATTTCAATGCACCATCTATTAGCAGCAAGGGAATAATCGCAAACAGATGCCAATCAGAGTAATGCACTACAGTCAAGCTGATTACAATGAGTGAAATAGCTGCCCCAAATACGATCAATGGGTAGTCAAGATAATAGGACGTTGTTAGTACAAACGTTCCTAAGATTGAAATCGGGACCAGATACCACTTGATTCTGTCCTTCCACACTTCGTTTGTAACTAACCATAAAATAAAGATAATGGCAGACGTTGCCCATATCGTGTATGGTTCCCACTCTGGCCGAACATCCATATCGACCTGGTAAGACACCAAAAACAATAATAAAGTCGTAAATCCAAGGTAAAGAAATAATCGTTTTTCCCATTCCCTTGTTCGCTTCCAAATACTATAACCGTATATACCCATTGCCATTACAAAAAGAAATGGCTGGTTATCCATAAAAATAGAAACCGATAAAAGACTTACAGGCAGATAGAGATGAGCCAGATAGAAATAGCCATTTCTTAAAGCCAAAGCTGCTTTTTTCAAAACCGCATCAAGTACAATCAGTAAAATAGCTCCTCCTACACAAAGAGAAGGATAGATAGAATGATTGGACTCCCAAACCTCTTGAATCAAAGAAAGATAGGCTGCTAGTGTAACGAAAGGAATCAGATTCCAGACAATGTCCCGGCTTATTCGTTTTGCAAGCAAATAGTACATCGGGATTGCGCCTAGGAATAAGCCTGCTCTAACAAAGTACGGATCGCCCATTTCAGACATACTTAGGAGTATTCCCCATGTATAAGTCCCTTCTGCAACCCAGAATGTTGTCCTCGTAAGCTTCGAAATTCCGAGCTTGTTCCATCCAAATGAAATTCCGAGAAGCAGGATTCCCACCACCCCAATGTGAAAGGCATCTCCATATACTGTTTGATAAAACGAAACATGTTCGAGAAAATGCGGATAAAGAGTTAGTCCTGCAAATAACCAGCTTATTGGTACAAGCCAGCCTGCTGTTTCTCTGCACCAGAATAGTGAAATACTCCTATAAGTAACAAACATCAGGCTCCCATAAATAACAAGCAGAACGGTGAGCAAAACCCAGCTGCCCGTTACAAATGCAATTAACAAGGAAAGCAGCATCGGACCAAACGAAATAAAAAATGAGCTGAGCTTAATCGATTTCGTGTAGTGCCATTTATTCCAATAAAATCCGCCGAGGAATAAAAGTACCCCAACCGCAAATATATGGATCGAAACGACATCAATCGTTGGCTCATTATAAATCAGACCAATTGTATGCAACCCACCTGCAATTGCAAACACAGGAGCTAATATGGAAAACAAACGAAACTTAGATACATTGCTTAGAACGATATAATTGATGCTAATCAGGAAGTAGGCAATCACAAGAAGCCAAGAAGGCTCATCCCACCGCAAAGCTAATCCTTTATAACTGATAAAAATAAAGGCACAGAAAGAGATGATGGCATTTGTAGATTGGAAAATCTTTCGTAAAGCGCCCTCCTGTGAAGTCCTGTTTTGCAAAAACAGAAAGACAAAGCCAACCAGCGCATAAAGCACGACATCGACTGAAACCAATATAGAGTTCTCGATTAACTGATAAACCCCATATACAAACAAAAGAGTGAACACAAAGTTGTATTCTTTTCGGTTCAGGACAAAGATCATTGCCAAAAAGATGATGGCCGTTAGAATCAAGTTAAAGCTATGGAAAATGCTATTTTCATAGAAAAACAGCATCAGAACAGTCGAAAATACTAGGTTAGCTTGCGCAAATAAAGGAATTTCCTTGGTGAAAAGCTCCCATTGCTTTTGTGACTTTAAACGGACATAAGCAAGCAGCAATATTGCATTATAAATGACAATCCCTAAATAAAACACATCAATAGGCGGGTTAAAAGCCGAGATACTATACCCCACCCCAATACTGAGTGTAATAAGTGAAAACCATACAAACAGCCTCGACCCTTGTCTTTTCGCATGAAAGGCATAAAGCGGCAGACAGATAAATGCTCCGAGCAATCCTAATACGTATTTACCATCTCCAAAAACTGACAGCCACGGTCCAAACAATTCAAAGTAACCCGCTGAAAAAATGACAATCGGCAAAAATAAGCTTCCGAGTGTTAAGAAGGCAAAAGCGGTCTGCTTAATTTTTAATTTATGACCACTAAACCAGCTGATGAAAAAGAATAAAATCGACACACCTGAGATCAAAGCGGTCTTCATCATCGCCGTCATAACATCCCAATTACTGGTCGCTAAAACGAGTCCTCCCATTAATAACAAAACGACTCCGATGATCAGAACCCATGTAACATTGCGGTCCCTGATCTCTTGAGCTGTTTTCTTCGGTTTAGGAGGTTTTACGACTGGTGCAGGTTTTGGCTCGGCTTCAAGATTTGGCCGTGTTAACTCGGTTTTGACCGGCACCTCTTCTTCTATTGTTGGGCGAAAATAGAAATGCTGGTACGCCATTTTAATCTTTTCGTACACACTATCTTCAATAAATCGGCTATCTTTTAATTTTGTTAACTCTTCATTGAAAATCTTTTTTCGTTCCTCAAGATTCATTAGTACCCTCCATTTTTTTCCTGAGTTACTTCAACTATAAACAGACTGGGTAATATTGACAACGGTGAATTTGGTGAAAGGGGCAGATATTTGTCGATCAAGGATTCTCAGATGCGGATTTGACGTGTAATTTATACGGTGATGGAATAAACAAATACTTCCTTTCCCCACTTGATAATTGTCTTTTCTGCTGTCATCCCAATTCGCTCTGCCACTTTGGTAGAGGGGGTGTTATGAACATCAGGTAAGGATATAATCTTTTTAAGGTTCAACTGCTCAAATCCATATTTCTTACAGGCAGCCGCCGCTTCTGTAGCATACCCTTTTCCCCACTCCCGTCTTACAAACAAATAACCAATTTCCATTTCAAATACACCATCGACTTCCTGAGGCACAATTCCACACTGTCCAAGAAACTCACCAGTTTCTTTATGTTCTACAATCCAAAGACCGACTCCGTAATTTTTATAATTGTTTAATGTCCACTCTATCCAACTCATGGTTTCCTTTTCACCCTTGGTTGATGGATAATATTTCATCGCTACTGGATCTGAAAAGATTTCCATTAAATTTGGCACATCATCTTTCGTCATTTCTATTAAGTTTAATCGATCTGTGGTTAGAATGTAGGAACTCATTTTAACCTCTCCTTTATTCTTTTTATTGGTGACGCAATCCAATATTCTTATTTCCATTCTCGTTTTAACAATGAATAACAATAATGATCATGATACTGTCCGCTAAAAAAGAGGCGATCTCTAAAAATTCCCTCTTTTTTAAAATGCAGCTTTTCTAATAACTGGATGGAACGTTGGTTATTTAGAGCGACATACGCATGAATGCGGTTGAGTTTCATAATTTTGAACCCGTTCTTTATGACACCTTCTAATGCTTCTGTCATATACCCCTTGCCCCAGTATTCAGACAATAAATCGTAGCCAATTTCCGCTATGTGATTAACCCGATCCCAGCTATGAAATCCGATGGTACCAAGCATCGAATGGTCTGCTTTTCGCATAATCCCCCAGCGGTTATGATTTTTTCCTTCACAATCTAAATTCCAAATTATAAAGTTTTCGGCTTCTTTATATGTAGTGAATAAATCGGCATCATACAAATACTTACATACCGTTTCATCAGAATATAACTTAAAAATGAAAGGAGTATCCTCCAGATTCAGCTCTCTCAGATAGAGTCTCTTTGTTTCTAAGGGGGGATATTCTTTCTGTAAAGTCATCACGATAACCTCTTTTCAGTTGGTTCTTTTAAAAAGTACCCTTCATACGAATAACTTTTTCATTAACTTCAGGACCTAATTCCACCATTCCGTTTTTTTGGTAATATTTTAGGGCTCTGGTATTTGTGGGAGAGAATCTCTCAAATGAAATTCCTCCACTTTATTCTTTTTAAAAAACTCGCATGCATATGCGTACAATTCTCTGCCTAAGCCTATTCCCCTTTTTTTAGCGACTAAGTAAAAAAGATGAACATAACCAATGTCCTTTCCCTGATAGAATTTGCTAGATAGTTCAAGCTGACCCACTGTATTCCCAGCTTCCTTTACCATAACAAATCCATCTGGGAACTCTTCAATCTGCCCTGTAAGCCAGGTTAGATATTCATGTTCCTTAAAATCAGAAGAGTCCCCAAAGCTTTCTTTAAAGGAATCTTTGCGGAACTCTAAGACTTTGTCACGTTCTATTTGCAAATTAATAGTTTCAAACTGGAGCAACCATAAACATCTCCTTTCACATTTTGTCACTAAGGTATTTTAAGTTTACCAATATTATCCTATAATTTATATACTGATAGTTTTTGTGAATGTTACATATCAGATGAAACGTCTCTATTTCGGAGGAACGGAAATGAACGGAAAGATGATTCTGAAAAAATTTGGGCTTCATGTTGAAGAAGAACCGGTAAGTATCTATCCTTTTTCTCCTGTTTATCGGGTAACTTATGGAGAAAGACTGGTAATTGTAAAAAGAACTCAACGTCCGTTTGAGCGTGCTCAAAACTTAATGAGGTTCACACTATTCTTACGTGATAATGGAATTAAAGTGGTTACTCCCGTTCCCTTAAATTACGATAACCCTCAAACGATTGGCGAGGATACATATGTTGTCTATCCTTTTATTGAAGGGTCTATGTATTCAGGAAAGGATTCGGAAATCTATCAGGCTGGTAAACTTTTAGGACAAATCCATATACACTTACCAGAAGAAAATCTGTTTAGGCTAAAAGAATACGAGGTTTTTGATTTCAAGGAAGAAGAAGTGACGAAGAGTGTTGAAGAGATCGAAAAGAATGCTACCCTCCATAATGTTGAGATAAATAAGAAACAATTGGAGGATAAATTAATTCAAATTGTTCAACAGCAGGAAGTGTTAAAAAATAGCGGGATCCCTTATGTCAGTACTCCCTTTGATTTAAAGGCCAATAACTTAATTTATACGCCTGAACCCTATTTAATTGATCCTGACAATGCGATGTGGGTTCCCCGACTCTTCGATTTAGCCCTGGCTTTGCTGCTTTTCCATAATGAGCATAAAACGGCACCTGATTCTGTTTTTACTCCTAACCAATGGAAACAATTTTTACACGGGTACAACGAGTATGTAGCCTTTACTGAGGCGGAACTTTACTACTGGGAAAAAGCATTGGAGCATGCCTTCTTGGATGAAGTGATGTGGCTTATGGCGGAGGTTGAAGAAGACTGGGCCAATCCGAGGCAGCGGAATCTTTTTATAAGCTTAATTCAATTATTATTTGATTCATCCAGCTATAAACTTGAATACTAGTGGAAAAGGTGAGCACATGTTAATAAGTAGTTCAGTTAAGGTGGAGAAAATATAAGATAACCGAATGAATTTCATACCAAAACACAACAGCAGCATTAACACACTAAATAACATACAAAAACGCATGTTTTATGTGCAGTTCCACACGATTATGTGCCGCTCCACACGCTTTATGTGCCGCTCCACATGTTTTATGTGCCGCTCCACATGTTTTATGTGCCGTTCCACATGTTTTATGTGCCGCTCCACATGTTTTATGTGCCGTTCCACATGTTTTATGTGCCGCTCCACATGTTTTATGTGCCGCTCCACAACTAATCTGAACCTAATTTTTCTCTATCAGCAGCCCGTGGTGCTTGTTCAAACCAGCCTTTCTCAATCATAATTTTTGCTGCATCTTGAACAAAAGCCGAATTTTTCATTAAGGCATTCATGTAGACTAAGGCTAAATCATGCCTTCCATTTACAGCTGCTGAATTTCCAAAGGATCTAATTTTTATTGAAAACATATCCATCTTATGAAATAGCATTAACTTATCAGAAAAAGGAGAAAATGTAGATGTTGTCACTAAATGGTCCAGAAAAGATGGTGTTGGCAAATTTTCATCATGTAGTTTTTGCATATACTGTTCAATATTTGTCGTTGTTATTTTTTTTCCTCGTTCAAACAATTTCCGGATCTTTTCATCCTTTACTACCTGGGTAAACGCCATAATTAGTGCCTTACTCGCCATATTATTTTCAATATTATCGTATAGATGGGTAATTTCCATCGCGTGCAAAGGTCGTACATGTCCAAAGTAGCCGTTTAAAAAATTCTCATGAACAAATTCCACTTTTTCAGGAACTGGAATTAAAGGGGGCTTAATGATAAGCCCTTTATTCATTAAAATTTCATTGATCTGGTCCATTAAATCCATGGTGGAATCCATACAATACCTAAAAAATTCTTTTACGTCTTTTCTATAAACGACAGGTATGGCTACATTATAAATACTCATACCAGCTTTTGATACGTACTTCAAGTAATGAACATAGAATTCATCTTGAAATAACCTAGGAGCACCTAAATTTACGTCCTCTTCCGTAAAGCCTTGGGGAATCGGGAAATTTTCTTTTGTGAAAATATCTTTAATTGTTTTTAAAAATTCTTCTGTTAGTTGTAAGGCATTTTCTAATAAAGTTCTAATATCTTTATCCTCAACGTGCTGCAGATAATAGCTTAAAATGCATTTTGCCATGCTGTTCCCCATATAAGTAGCCCAAAGTTTACCCATTTCTGCCGATGTGAGTTTTTCAGTAGTGTTTGTTTTATTTGAGCTTAATTTAATTGGTTTAATCGTTGTCATAATGTCTTCCTCAATGGATTTTTTTCTAGTATCTTCATCCTTCGCAAATTTATTCTGATCTTTCAATTTATCCAAAAAAATAAAATATATTATCGTTAACTTTATTCAACTAATGCTGTCCCAATAGTTCTATAACAAAGAAGGTGATTATTGTATGAGCACGCTCCCATATTTCAATAAGGAAATTTAAAATACCTATGTCCAAACCTCACAATCAGGATGTAACTTTCTAAATTCCTGTATCTCTTTGTTTGGAATATCAAACTGAACTACTTAGCATATTAACGCCTACTTAATTTTTGTTCATTTTTCTCGCTCAAGTCTTCCCCATCCGTCAAACTGACTATAATACTCTATAATGTTTTTCATTATCCCACCTATTTCTCTTTGTCTATCAGTACCCTGTTGCTTTCTATATTCCTTTTAAAAATTATTGGCCTCTCATCAATTTTGCAATTTGCCTGCTATCCTCACTCACCGATTGCTCAAGATGCTGAATCACCTTTTTTTGAATGTCTTCCGATTTGTTTTGACTTAACTTTGCTTTTCCTTCAACTTTTTGAATGTGTATTTTAAAACCAACCACGCCTTTACTTAATCCTTCTACATATTTAGAATCTAGAACATTTAGCCGATAAAGGCTGTTTTCATCCTCATATTTATTAACCAACTCTTGTAAAGACTCGATTAACTCCTGCTGATTATTGATCAGTTCAGCTTTCCCGTATACATGAGCAGCAACATAGTTCCAGGTTGGAACAGCTAATTCCGTTTCATACCAAGCAGGAGAGACATACGTATGCGGACCATGAAATACAGCTAGAACGTCTTGGGTATCAATATCTTTCCACTGACTGTTGGCACGGGCAAAATGGCCAACCAACACATTATTTTTTCTGTCCAATATTAAGGGCAGATGAGTGGCGGATGGGCTGCCCATATGCAATGAGAATAAGGTGGCGAAGCTGTTTGCTTCAATAATATTAAAAACTTTTTGTTCATCTTTGATTTCAAAAGGCTTTGGGATGTACATAAATATTCCTCTCCATTTCCCAAAATATTCTTTTATCCTCATATTACTATTTTATTTTATTTGTAGCTTTATATATTTTCTTTTCCCGACTTGAATGACCATTTCATCCTCTGCTTTGACCTGCAGGTGAATATCATCTACCTTTACCTCATTAATGCGGACACCTCCATTTTGAATCATTTTCCGTGCTTCGCTTTTAGATGTTTGTAACCCTAAATCCACGAGAAAATCAAGAATAGGAACTTCTTTTTCCCCTTTCCAATCAAACACTGGAATATCTTCAGGAAGTCCTCCTCTTTGGAAAACCGCTTTAAAGTTAGCTTCGGCCAGTTCAGAAGCCTTATCACCATGATAAATTCGAACAATCGTTTTAGCTAAAAGCATTTTGGCATCTCGGGGATGTAGTGACCCTTCCTTAAGTTCCACTTTGATTTGATTCTTTTCTTCCAACGGAAGATCTGTCACTAAATCAAAATACTTTGTAATCAGTTCATCTGGAATCGACATCGTTTTTCCATACATCTCATTTGGCGCTTCGTCCACACCGATGTAGTTATTTTTCGATTTGGACATTTTATCGACTCCATCCAGCCCCTCAAGTAACGGCAGAAGAACAACAACCTGTTTCTCTTTTCCAAAATGCTCTTGAAGATGTCGGCCCATTAGGACATTAAAATGCTGATCGGTACCGCCCAGTTCCACATCACTTTCAAGGACAACTGAATCATAGCCTTGCATTAACGGGTAGAAAAACTCGTGCAGTGAAACCGGCTTTCCGGTTGCTAGCCGTTCTGAAAAGTCATTCCGCTCAATCAATCGGGCAACTGTGATGCTGGCCGATAAATGAATGACATCTTCCAATCGAAGATCAGATAGCCATTTTGAGTTATAATGCAATTCTACTTTATCCATGTCGAGCACTTTCCCAAACTGTTCAAAATACGTTTTCGCATTATGTTTCACTTCTTCATCTGTTAGCTGTTTTCTGGCAGCTGACTTCCCTGTAGGATCACCAATTTTTCCAGTAAAATCCCCAATAATCAGCTGAATCGTATGACCATTCTCCTGAAACTGTTTCAGTTTATTTAAAACAACTGTATGGCCAAGGTGAACATCTGGTGCAGATGGGTCTAATCGAAGTTTTATTCGTAAAGGGCGATTCTCTGCCAGCGATTGGGAAATTTTTTGTTTGAGCTCAATTACTGGTATGATCTCATGAACCCCGTTTGCATATATCTTAAATTGCCGTTCTGCCTCTTCCTTTTGTTGCTTAGACAACTGTTCTAAAAAGTTCATATTGCTGCACTCCTTCATTTTTTTGAAATAAAAAACGTCCCTTAAAAAGGGACGTGGAAAACGCGGTACCACCCTAACTTGAAGATTACTCTTCCGCTTGTTCGAATAACGGTGCTGCCGTTCTCTGCTACATAGGTTCACAAAGAAAGTTCAAGGAGGTAATTCGTTCTTATCTTTGGACTGATTTGCACCATCCATCAGCTCTCTGATACCAGTGAGATAAAACTACTGAATCCTGTCATTACTTTTTTCAATATTTCGGATGTATTTTGAATATTTTATCCAAGTCGTGGTTTTATTTCAATACCAATTTTAATTATTTTTGTCTATTTCTCTAAAGGATAAGCTGAACCGCTAACCAGTGTATAATTTACGGGGAAATTTATATGTTTTTATAAACATGTTAGCAATCTATTTTATATTTAAACATTACGATCGTTTCACTTGTTTACTTTAACATTAGCATGTTAGAACATACAGTATGGCCTACCTTGATTTTATCAAAAATCATCCATTTTCCTTTTTGGGAGAGATTTGACTACATCTACATATTCGCGTGGTTGATGGTCATACTGCCGCCATGCTGTGTTTATTTATGGAGCGGGATTCGAATTCTAAGAGAAACTCTTAATATAAAGCCAAAAATATTGTTATGGATATCAACTATTTTGGTTTATATAATGACAATCAATATTACGAGCATAATTAGTCTTGAAAAAATAGGATCATTTATTTCTATTGTTGGATTTGTAATAATATATTGCTACATTCCAGTATTGTTTTTTTGGCTAAACATCATGAACTTTTTTAAGAGGAGAAATAAAGCAGAAAATAAATTAACGTAATACAATGATTTAGATCGAATAGTCATCAGTTGCAACTAGAAAATATGATAATAGAGGATTATCTCCATCTGCACATCATAAATGGAAAACATATAAACATAATGAAAAACACATAAGCTATCGGTTTATATAC
Source organism: Bacillus oleivorans (assembly GCF_900207585.1). Classification (GTDB taxonomy): domain Bacteria; phylum Bacillota; class Bacilli; order Bacillales; family JC228; genus Bacillus_BF; species Bacillus_BF oleivorans. Next base: position 63,024 of record NZ_OAOP01000004.1, read on the forward strand.
TTAATACACCTGTCCATTCTTTAATTTATCTAAGCATCTAGTAAGCGCGACAAGTCCTCTAATTGTAAATAAAGTAAAACTTACACTTGCAAATGTATGCAATGGTGACCATTTTTTCCATTCAAATAATCCGGTATATCTTTCAAATAACCATTGTGCTAAACTCATCGGGACACTGAAGATTAAACTTTTTAGTATAATCATTCCTAATTTATCATTGCTAGATATTTTTACCCAAACAACGCTTAAAAGCGGGAAAAACAGCATATCAAAAATAATGTTGGTTTTAAAAGTTTTAGGGAAAGGTCGGCAGGGATACGATATTCTTTTATTTCCTACAACATAAGCATCTATTAGTGTTGACAATACCCCTTTTGCGAAGAATATAATCAGATTTTCTCTCATTTTTGAACCTCTAAACAAAAATGGAAAGGCAACCATACAGACGGATGTAAGTGAACTTAGCAGTTTTTTCTCCAAAATAGGTGCATCCTTTCTAAGTGCATTATTTTTTATAACTTTTCTTAATTAACATAAAGTTATAACTGGTAATTAATACTTTTTTCGTTCGTATATTCCAAACAGTTTAGATAGAGACTATAACTATTAAAATAGGCGCATTCCGTTTCAATGGAATGCGCCTTTAAGTGAGATTATCAATTTTTTAATGATGGCTATGCCAGCCCTTAGATGTATTCGTAATCACCATTTCCTCTTTTGGCACGTAAAAATACTGGATCCAAACGCCATCCAAGTACTCATCCCGTTTATCAAGCAGGATATCAATTCCTTTGTCTGTATGTACGATTTCATCGTGCTCTGTCGGAGTATCTAATTTAATATCATAATGAGCATGATCCCCATGATGATGGGTTACATATACCCGGATCATTTTTCCTTCTGCTTCTTCACTTTCAAGCATTTTTTTCAACACTTTAGCAGCGTTACGATTAATTTTGCAATTCATATTCTAATTCTCCTATTCTAATGCTTTGATCACTTCTTTAACAAAAACAATTATTCCCTAATACCGTATCATTTATAGCTTAATTGCTCTGATTAAAAAATATGGGCATGTGAAAAAATTTTATCTTTTGGCAATACGGTTGTCTAGCAAAATGCTTGATTAAATTAACGAACCTCTTAAATGTGAAGTCATGGTTTGTCCATCTGTACGCATACATTCTAGTAGGGAGGGATCATGATGAATACCTATTTGTCCATAACAAAACTGCTGCGGTATTTAGTGGCGTATGTCTTTATAACTTCTGGGATTATGAAACTATGGAGCGAAGAGTTAGGGAACTATTTTAACAGTTTACCTTTGCCTTTTCCCACTCAGATGATGTATGCAGTGTCTTTTACCGAAATCATCTGCGGAATATTGATTGCCTTAAATAAAAGGGTGAAAACGGTATCTATACCGTTAATGATCATTATAGTTGGAGCAATTTTTTTAACAAAAGTCGCCGTTTTGCATTCAGACTTAATCCAATTTGCCTTTCATGCAAGATTGGATGTTGTAATGTTGGGGTTACTTTTTATACTATACAAGAAGTCTTTTTAAAACTTCCCCTTAATGAACAGGAAGCCATTGCCCTGTTCTTTCTGAATTTTTTCATATCCGAAATCACTTCCACAAAGCCTTTTTTTTCCTTGAGAATTTTAATGGAAGATATGGTTATTTCTGCATAATTATTTCTCTACTTCACATACTTAGTTTATCTTATCTTGCTAAGGTGGAAGTACAGATGATCTTTTTTCGCAGGCAAAACAAAAAACCTAAGAAACCTGTTTCAAAACCCATCCAATCATCTCCACAATCTGCAATTAATCCTCAAGTATCCGACAATATTGCAGAAATTAAGAAAATATTTAATGAAACTCCCGATTTAGTCATCAGACAATTCATTATTAAACAAACACAAAGCTCAGCTGCTCTTGTTTATCTGAGCGGGCTTACCGATAAAAAAGCTATCCATAATCATGTGTTAACACCGCTCCTATTTGAAATCAATCATGAAAATAAGAACCAAGACCCTGCTGTTTCACTAGGTCATGTTGAAACAACCTCTGAATGGTCAAAAATTGAAAGTTCTATTTTAGAAGGAAATAGTGTTTTATTTATTGCTGAGAAAACTGAAGCCTTTATTTTTAGTACTCAAGGCTTTCCACAAAGAGCGATTGAGGATTCTCAAATTGAACCTTCTCTGAGAGGAGCCCACCAGGGATTTACAGAGTCGAGCGGCCAAAATATTGCATTGGTACGCAGACATATTCCTAATCGCGAGTTAAAAATAAAAGAAATGACCGTTGGTAGAAGAGGGAAAACTAAGATTTCAATTCTATATTTAGCTGATGTCGCTGAGCCAGATGTATTAAAGGAACTAGAAGATCGGATTAATCAGCTTAATGTAGATAGTGTTTTAAATACTGGTATGCTGGCAGAGTTTATAGAAGACAATCCTTATTCTCCTTTTCCGCAGCTTATGCTTACAGAGCGTCCAGACACTGCTGCCTTACATCTTTTAGAAGGAAGGTACGTTACGGTAGTAGATAAATCACCAAGTGTCCTCATCGTTCCAGCTGCTTTCGTTAATTTTTTCGAGAGTATTGATGACTACGGGACGCGCTGGGGTGTGGCATCCTTTATTCGGTTCTTGAGATATGTTGCTTTTTTTATCGCGATTTTTCTGCCATCTATTTATATTGCGGTCATTACGTTTCACGCCGAGATTATTCCAATTAAATTGCTCATTTCAATTGGCCTGTCAAGAGAACGGGTGCCGTTCCCGCCTATTATTGAAGCATTCATTATGGAACTTACATTAGAAATGCTTCGTGAGGCAGGGGTACGTCTTCCTTCTCCTATTGGCCAAACAGTCGGTATTGTAGGAGGTATTGTCATTGGGCAGGCAGCGGTTGAGGCGGGGATCGTCAGTAACATTATGGTTATTGTTGTAGCATTAACTGCAATTGCCTCTTTTATTATCCCTAATTATGATATGGGGGCTGCCATCCGTATCCTCCGTTTTCCGATGATGATTCTGGCAGCTGTGTTTGGGTTTCTCGGCTTAGCCATAGGATTTATGGTCATAATTGGTGATTTTATTGCACTAGAATCTATGGGAACACCTTACGGAAGTCCGCTTGCACCATTACGATTCTCCGATTTGAAGGATGCCTTAATCCGTTTCCCAGCCTGGTCATTTGTGAAGCGATCGGAAACTTCTAGAGCGGTTCAACTCAAAAAAGCAGAGACCGATCATCCAAAGGGTGACAGTCATTGATTAAATATACAAAAAATGATATTACACTTATGCAATATATTTTCTTAATTCACGGAGTTCAAACAAGTATTGGTGTATTCCGGCTCACCCCAAACCTAGCCGAAAAAGCGGGGACAGATGGGTGGATCTCTCTTGTTTTAGGATACATCCTTACAACGATTGCAAGTCTCATTATTATACAGGTAATGAAAAAATACCCTAATGGAACCATTATTGACTTGCTATCCCACTACTTTGGAAAGTGGATTGGAAAAATAGCGGCAATTCTTTTTGGGGTTTATTTTGGATTTTTAGCTATCCTCTCATTTACAGGGTCGATTATCTATTTACAGGCCCTCGTTTTTCCTCAATTAAGTGCATTAGTGATAAGTATGCTTGCCGCTATTCCAAGTTATTTAATTGCTAGAAACGGAGTGAAAGTATTAGGCAGATATGCTGAGTTCGTCTTTTTTATGATTACATGGGTTTTTTTTATTTTTCTTATACCATTCGATCGCTTTCACTGGCTCCACTTACTTCCTATTTTAAAAGAGGGATTTACACCGATACTGAGCGCAGTGAGAGAAACCATTTTCCCTTTTTCTGGTTTTGAAATAGCTTTTTTCCTATATCCCTTTCTGCAACGAAGACAGGATGCTGGAAAAGGGATTGTAATTGCTAATACGATTACGATGGTTACCTATCTTTGGTTTACGCTTTTGCTGTTTGCATATTTTAGCCCAGATGGAATTGCTCTATTTCATACACCCATTATTGATTTCTTAAAAATTATTCAGTTCGAATTTGTCGAGCGCGTAGATATTATCGTCCTTACTTTATTTTCATTTAAGATGTCTACCAACTGGATTGTTTTAATGTATTTAACCGTTTTTTGTTCAAGCCAGCTCATGGGTCACACAGATCATAAGAAGCATTTGCGTTTATTTTTATCATTAATCTTAATTGTACTAATTGTATACCCTCCTTCTTTCCCGCGAATTGGCAGTTTGATAAAAATAGCTATACCCATTATTATCACAGTTGCTTATCTTCTTCCCGCTTTTTTGTGGGCAGCCGTTTCTATTCGCAGTCATATGCTAAGGAGGAAAAGCGGGTGAAACATTGTTTTTTCAAATGGGTTTCATTGATTGCTGTGATCTCTTTGCTGTCGGGTTGTCAATTAGAGGTCCCTTTAGAAGATCGTTCTATTACCCTTGTTTTAGGACTCGATCTCGATGAGGAAGATCAATTACATGTATATGAAGTAAGCCCTGTTTTCTCCGAAATTGCCCCGAATAAGCTGGAGAAGGAATCCGTCAAAGCAACAACCATACGGGATTCACGTAAAGATTTAGATGCAAAATCCTTCGGAGAAGTCATTGGGTCAAAAGTACAAGTATTACTGATTGGAAAGAAAATTTTCGAACAGAAAAATTGGTTCCCTATCTTAGATACTCTTTATCGGAATCCGCAATTTGCAACAAATACAAGAGTAGTTTTAGTAGACGGACCTGTTTCAGATATTATTTATTATGAACCGGAGGATAAACCGCTTCTTCCTCTTTATTTAAGGAATTTAGTCGATAAAAATAGACATAGAGGCAGAACTGTTCAGACTACCATTAGTGAACTCCGCAGACAGATCGTTGAAAAAGGAATGACTCCTTCTCTCTCAAAAATGAACATGAAGAAAGAACCGGAGTTAGAAGGAATTGCTCTTCTTGATGAGAAAAATATGTATGCCGCCTCACTTGATCAAATTGAAGCCTCTTTATTATTAGTTTTACAAAATAGGATTAATGCCGAAGTGACCTTTTCGGGGATTTCTAATCCAAACGAAGAAGAGGATGGCATGTTCCATCGGGACAAATTTAGTATTACAGTAAGAAAAACAAAAACAAAAATTAAAACTAACTATTCAAACGGTCAATTTCATTTTGACCTTCGTGTAAAATTGCCTTTTTCTGTGATAGAACGTCTCTTTCCCTATGACCTTGAGAAAAATAAGGAAGCATTTGAAAACATCGTAAAAGAACAAATGGAAAAAAAATTTAATGAACTCATTGGAAAAATTCAAAAGAATAATTTAGATCCGATTGGACTTGGTCTCTATGCACGCGCCTTCCAATACAAGGAGTACAAAAAGGTAGAAGATCACTGGGCCGACGTCTTAGCTGAAGCAAAAATTAATGTTACAGTCGATGCCGAGCTGGTCGCTCGGGGAGCAATTAAGTAAATGATATTCATCAAATGAAGAGCAGTTCCAAAGAGCTTTAGAAGATGCCGTATGGAACTGCTCCTATTTAAATAAAATTCACCTTCTAAACCAATCTGCATTCTCATCCATATGCAAGAATGGAATTTCGGTATCTACCTCACCATAAATTTTTTCGCCTGCTAATTCTTCCACACCTAACCATTTCGCAAAATCCATTTCAACTGGCTCTTGGTCTCCTCCTAATGCAAACCACACCTTCATTTCCCTAGGCAGGTAACCGGATGTATGAATAGTACCAGCCCAGCTTCCGTACAAATCAGAAAATACACCTTTATCATTGTCGTTTAATAAACGAAAAGCATCATAAGCATTCAATAAGTGTTTCCGCTGTTCTTGTAATATCGATAATCGCCGTTTGGAATCGACGAGATGGTTCCTGTTTTCGTGAGTCATGATTTCAAAGTGGTTGGTGCAGGTATTCGTTTGCCGTACTTCCACTCCTCGAGGGGAAGCTTCGACAGCATACGTTTTCCCGCTTTTGTCAAAGACAACATAAGTAAATGAGTGGCGATGCGGGATTTTCTTTAACATTGCTACCGCTTCAGCTACATTCGCACAAGCCTCTAAAATAATACGTCCGATCATACAGCAAATAAAGCCGTCTCCAGGATTTTTACGGTGCATGAAATTATAGCCTAGGGCCAGTCCCATTTCATTCATTCCGTCCATTCGCCCAGTCACCCGCTGACTAGGGCCGATAATTGCATAGCCCTGATCTGAAGGCTGGAATAGAATATATCGTCCTTCATATGTCTTCGGATGATAATCATAGTTGCGGATTAAATAATCATCACCAGTTAATATTGAACAGCCTGACTTAACATAATCTATGCGATACCCCCCGAACTCCTGCAGAACCTTTCCCATCGGCCACTCTAATGCAGCTTGCAGGCCGAGGAGCTCCTCCCATATACCAGGAGCAAAATGGGTAATTGCAGTTTTAACCTCTTCTACTTCAACTGTAAAACGCGGATTTCTTACTTTCCATTGGTTATCACGATTTAAAACAGTAAGCGTATCCTTTAGTCTTTTCCCTTGCATAAAACCAAAGTCGTAATGAGAACCGCGAAATTGGATAACCTCGCTGTAAATATGTTTCACAGATAATCCCTCTTTTGCTGTGAGTCTGTTTAATTACTATTTTAGGATAAAAGAAAGTAGATGAAAAATACAGGTTTATGATTTTTACAGATTGAAATAATAGATTTTTTATTCTTTTCAGAATTGAGCAAAAACACGCACTATAAATGGGAGTGTCACCCCTATCTGATAAAACTGGAAAATATTATTCTTTTAAAGTTTTTGTTAACTATTTTATTGAAATAATGTATAATCCACTACAGAAGGACAAATGTACAGTTTAGGAGGACACTTATGATGAAACTAGGACTTCTTCCACGTATTGTGATAGCAATCATTCTTGGTATTATTGTGGGTAAAATCGCTCCGGATTGGGCGATCCAAACATTTGCTACATTTAATGGATTATTTGGGAACTTTTTAAGTTTTGTGATTCCGTTAATTATCATTGGTTTTATCGCACCAGGAATTGGACAGTTAGGCCAGGGTGCCGGAAAACTGCTCGGAATGACAACAGGGTTGGCTTATGTATCTACAATTCTAGCTGGATTACTTGCCTTTTTTGCTGCTTCTTTGATTTATCCAAACATTTTACAAGAAGAAGCTTCTCTTGGAAGCTTTGCCAGTCCTGAAGAGGCATTGCTGGCTCCGTTTTTCACAGTGGATATGCCGCCATTGATGGGAGTTATGACAGCCTTATTGATAGCATTTTTGCTGGGATTAGGGGTTACGTTTATTAAAGGAAATGCCTTAAACTCAATTTTAGTAGAATTTCGTGAAATTATTGAAAAGGTGATTTCTGCCGTTATTATACCGCTATTGCCAATCCATATCTTTGGAATTCTCGCAAACATGACAAATGGCGGACAGGTAGAAACGATTTTATCAGTCTTTGCAAAAGTATTTATCATGATCATTGCACTGCATATCTTGATGCTCATCATTCAATATACAACTGGTGGACTGGCAGCCCGCAAAAATCCTTTTGCCCTGTTAAAAGGAATGCTTCCTGCTTACTTTACCGCCCTTGGAACGCAAAGCTCTGCTTCCACCATACCAGTTACATTAAGACAAGCAAAGAAAATCGGAGTTCGTGAAAAAGTGGCAGACTTTACCGTTCCGTTACTGGCGACGATTCATTTATCAGGAAGTACCATCACTCTCGTCAGCTGTTCCATTGCCATCATGTTCTTAACGGGCAACACGCCAACATTGGGATCCTATTTCCCATTCATCTTAATGCTTGGAATTACAATGATCGCTGCACCTGGTGTGCCTGGCGGAGCTGTGATGGCAGCACTCGGGTTATTAGAAACCATGCTTGGATTTGATCAAACCTTATTAACGCTTATGATAGCTTTATATCTTGCACAGGATAGCTTTGGTACGGCTACGAACGTAACAGGTGACGGTGCTCTATCCGTCTTAGTTGATAAAATGAATAAAGAGCGGTCCTCTAAGAAATTATCTAAGGCGAAAGCAGTTTAATAAGAAAAGGATCAACTCCCAATTCGAGTTGACCTATGTTTAATTCAACTATCATTAAAAACACCACTATTAAATAATAAAGGCTAAGCCTTATTCATATGGGCTTAGCCTTTATTATTTTTTCCCCTCAGGCAATGCTGTAAGTACATACCGATACGGAGCATCTCCAATATAAGAAAACGGATAGCATGTTGAAACGATAAGTACTTCTTGAGGCGCTGTAGATTTAATAATCGAAGTATCGTATGCATCGACGATCTGACTTTCTTTGATTACATAAGTAAATTCTCCATATGGCATTTTAATGATGAGCTGATCTCCAATAGTAAGATCCCCCATTCTGCGGAAGACAGTATCTCGGTGACCAGATAGGACGATTTGATCATTTTGTGAAGGGTAGGCACTCGCTTTAAAGTGACCGACTCCTTTTTCTAATTCATCTTCATTGGTCCCTTCTATAATCGGCAATTCTGCATCGAGTGCTGGAATTGCTAATACTCCAGCAACTTCACCTTGCGATGGATTAAAGGATACATTTGTGTTGGCTGCAGCCGTGACTATGTATGCCTGATTAGTTTCATGGAGTTCTTCGCTTTGACGGATGGTATCTATTGGATTCGATAAAAGTTCATAGGCTTCTTTCAAACTCACTTTTTGATAATACTCTGATTGAAAATATTGATATCCCCCAGCAGCTAATAATAGGGAACCAACTGCCACCAGTAATAGGGAAAACTTTTTAACCAACTTTCACACCTCATCCTCATGTGTCTTTTTTGGTTCATTGCCAATAAATATCTTGATCTCCTGGGCAGTGATTCCCATCTCTTTAGCCTCTTTTAAGAGTTGCACCCATTCTTGGTCAAGTGGAGATGTATTTTCAGGATTAGACATTCTATCATTACCTCCATACTAATTATAATTGTCTTTCTGCTTTTTCCATTTCTGAAACTTTACAAAATCAAGGAACTCGAGAAAATCATCCTTACTCATACCATCTTCAATGGCTTTTTTCACCATGTGTATCCAATCAGCATCAAGATCGTTCTCAGTTTCTTCACCAAGCAAATATCCAACAGTCGTGCCGAGGGGGATCGCAAGTTTTGATAAGTAATGGCGTGATGGATTCGTTTGGAGGTCTCGTTCTATTGAACTTAAATAGGATTTTGATACTCCAGCGAGTTTAGCAAGTGTTGTCAGGGAATACCCTTTGATTTGGCGAAGCTCCTTAATTCTTTCTCCAATTGTCATCTTCTTTCTCCCGATTTATTTCAGTTTGTTTTTTTGTTCATTATAATGAACAAATGATCTTTTTAAAAATTTAAAAGAGTGAGATATCGAGAGAAATAACGAGATAACGAATGATTTTTGTTCTTTATTGAGAAAATTCGGCGTTTTTTGCACTTTTGAAAAATGATAAGATTTGCCGTATACTCAATTTGTTAGTTCTTTAAAACGAACAAGAGCGAACAGGAAAAAAGACCTTATCACAAACATACGCATTTATACTTAGTAAAATTCGTTCTTTATAAATAACGTTCTGTGAAAAGAACGAAAAGGAGGGATAACCATTATAAGATACTTGCGAACGAGAAAATTTAGAAAACGGCACAAAGGTCTACTTATAGGAATACAGGTTCTCACGATCTGGTATGCAGCTGTGATTACAGGAATATTCCTTGTTAGTTATACGGGTGCAGCATTTAATGACATTGAAAATTTGAATAGTTCTTTACATGTGAAATGGCCAGTTGAATTAGAGCCGCCAGAAGGTGAATGGGATAAAAGTTCATTGGAGTTTATTGGATATGGAGGCAGCTGTACTAGCATCTATGCGGTTGTAAAGAATGGAAATGATTCCGAAGCCATGGCAGGACCGGTTCAATTCGAGGTGTATTGGATTGATAAAGGAAATGCAATGAACGGTGAAGTAGTCCATACAGGAACTATTGATCCACTTGGACCTGGTGAGTCAGTAACGCTTGAACACACACCTGACAGGTCGGGGAACTACAAGTTTAAAGCCTTTCAAAGACCAGGTCATCCAGGGGCAGGAGAACTATGGAGTGATGGTCCAGAAGGTATAGTCTGTGATAATTCCTTAGATACAACTGATCAAGACAATAAGGAAAATAGTGACTCCATAACAGAAACACCTGAAGGAGACACTAATGAGAATGGGGATGCAGCAGATACGGGAACAGACGAGAGTGCCGATGCGGAAGGAAATACTGAAGAAGTCGAAGGAAATCCTGCTGATGGGGATGATAATGGTGGAAGCACAGACGGTGAGGGCTCAGAGACTGACGAGGAAACGGAAGCCGGCGGGGAAACTAATACTGATACAGCAGATTCCGAAGCAAATAAGACAACTGGTGGAACAACGGGCAATGAAGGCTCATGATCTGAAGAAGGAACTGAAGCAGGTGACGAAGCTAACAGTTCAGCTGAAGAAATTAGTGAAAGCAAGCAAAGTTAATCTTATAAATCCTTGACTTAAAAATTAGATCTTGAGACTAAGACAATGAAAGCGGGTGCCTAAAATAAATAAATCACGTAAAGTCCGAAAGATTATTAGCAACAGTCTTTATGGAATTGTTTGTACATTTTTAGTTGCCATGATCATTATGGTTTTTTCTGCTAGAGCTTCAGGTGGAGAACCTGAACTTTTCGGTTATCAATTTAAAGTAGTTTTATCCGGATCGATGGATCCAACCTTTAAAACTGGGTCTATTATTCTTGTAGAAAAACTCGAAGACACCATAAACCTAAATGAAAATGACATTATAAGTTTCGTCCAGGAAGAAAATCAAATCGTAACACACAGAATAATTGAGGTTGTTAATAATGACAATGGAGTCTTTTATCGGACGAAAGGGGACGCAAATGAAGAACCAGATATAAATGCAGTTGTCCCAGCTAACGTCTTAGCAAAGTATTCAGGGATTACAATTCCGTATGTAGGCTACTTATTAAACTTTGCAAGTTCACCGATTGGTACTGGATTACTCTTAATCATACCGGGAATCCTGATGATCATTTATTCTGTGATCACAATTCGAAAAGCCATTAAAGAAATTGAAGAAAAAACCAAAGGTAATCTAACAGCGAATCATACAAGTGAAAATGAAAGTGCCCCAAAAAAGGATACTTCAACAAAATCAGTTTCATAGGTTGCAACTCTTATAGAGTTCAATATACATGCCCAATCGGGTTTAAAAACATTATTTTTAGGGAGGAAGTAAAAAAATGAGCTTAAAAAAGAAAATGAGCATGGGCATCTTATCAGGTGCACTAGGAGTTTCTCTCATCGGCGGAGGAACTTGGGCAGCATTCAACGATGTTGAAGTTGTCAATAACACACTTGCTGCGGGTACGTTGGATCTAGTGGTAGGAGAAAACACAACAATGAATTTTACATTAAGTAACTTAAAGCCAGGGGATTACTTTAACAAATCCCTTGTACTAACTAACGGCGGATCACTAGACATCAATCAAATTTTAGTTCATGCAAACAAACTTGCTGGCTGGACTGACAAAGATGTACTTGACTTAAATACTGAAATCGGTGCTAATTCTGGCAACAATTCGGAAGATGATTTTCTTTCACAATTTAAAGTTACCATTACAAAATTGGCTGTTGACCCTGCCAATAATGTAGACGTGTTTGATGGTACTTTAGCAGACTTAGTTGCTGGTATTTCTGTAGATGAGCTAACAGACACAGATGCAACTACTGTTGGTTTAGCATCAGGAGCCCAACAAATATATAACGTCTACGTTGAGTTTGTAGAAGATTCTACAACATTCCCAGGCAGCCGTTTGCACGTGCAAAACAAATACCAAGACGAAATGTCTAACCTTGAATTCGTCTTTGAAGCTACGCAAATGCCTGGGGAAGACAGAAGCAACGACTAAGAATTACACGGATTTGAACAAAAATTATTAGATTCTAATTTTAGGAGGAATAATGAAAATGAGTCTTAAGAAGAAATTAACAATGGGAGCGTTATCTGCAACGCTTGGAATGTCCCTAGTGGGAGCTGGAACCTGGGCTGCATTTAATGATATTGAAGAAGTAAACGCAAGTTTAGCTGCTGGATCACTAGATCTTGTAGTCGATGAATACAATGGACCAGTTAATTTTAACATCTCTAACTTAAAACCTGGAGATACAATGACCAGATATATCAAGCTTGATAATGCAGGTACATTAGCAATTAAAGATGTACTGCTATCAATCGACAGTGTTAACTTTACAGATTATCTTCCTGTTGGCGCGGACTCAGATATTTATGGAGCTAATACAGCTGATGAGTATTTAAGTCAGTTTAAAGTAACGCTTTTGAAAACTGGAATTGAAGGTGCTGATGAGGAAATCATTAGTTCAGCGGATAACATTACCCTTGCTGACATTTATCTAGCTACCAATCCAGATCAACTTGACCCTGTTGCTATTGCTAAATTGTCCGCTGCAATTGGAAACGGCCACTGGGTGGATGGTCACGTCAACCTTGCCTCTGCTGCTCAGAATCAATGGACTGGGTTACCAGTAAATCCAGCCGATTTCGATACAGTTGAAATGTCCATTGAATTTGTTGAGTACAGTATAAGAGATGCTCGTGGCGTAGAAGAACAGAACAAGTATCAAGGAGACACAGCTGACATTACATTCACTCTAGAAGCCCGTCAATGGGAAGGCCAAGATGTTTCGGATGAAGAAGGCTATGTAGAATCAAATGAACAAGCTAGAAATGGGCAATAATGAACTAGTTTTATATGCAAAAAGGTGGGTGCTTTGCCCACCTTTTGCCTAATGGAAATATTTTAAGTATTGAAGACTTAAAATATGTGAGGTTTTGTGATGAAAACATTGAGATTAATGCTTATCGCAGTTTCTGTAGTAACCATCGTTTGTTTTCTGCCCGTAAATAAAAGCCTTGCTGCTCCCAACTTAGACCTTGATACAATTCCAGATAGTTACTTGTTTGAAGTATCTAATATGAAACCTGGAGATTATGCTACAAGAACTCTTACAATTCTTAACCCTGGAAATCGCCATTTCAAATATAGTTCAAGGGCTGAATACACAGGTGGAGATGAGAGGCTATATAACGAATTCTTACTTAAGGTGTGGGACGGTTCTAATACAGTATTATATGATGGAAAATTAAAGGACTTTAATGGTTTTACTCCTCGATTTTTAGCATCAGGTTATGAAGAGGATCTAAATTTTAAAGTGGAATTTCCATTCGAACTTGGGAATGAGTATCAGGGATTAGCTTTTACCTTTGAGTTAATATTTGTTGTTGAAGCTCAAAATCCGAACCCAGACCCAGACCCTGATCCGGACCCAGACCCTGATCCGGACCCAGATCCAGACCCAGACCCAGACCCAGATCCAGACCCAGACCCTAATCCAACCCCTGATCCAGATCCAGCACCTCAAGATCCAGACGAAGACAATTCCAACGGGGTAGTTCGCCCGATTGATGAAGACGGGCCGCCGACAGACGGAGTTATTTTACCTTCGACAGCAACCAATATTTTTAACTACTTATTAGCAGGAACAATTCTTTTGACAATTGGGGTAATATTATTGATTGTCCAAAGAAATCTTAACCGTGATTTAAAAAGAACAAGACCAAAATTTTCAAGACTTTGATCCTATATCTAGATTGGATCAAAGTCTTTTTTCTTAGTAGTGAATTAAAAAAATTAAGTTTTGCACATAAAAAGAAGCTGGCATTAAACTGCCAAGCTTTTTCATTTGTTCTTAATTCTCCATTTATTAAACTCTAAAAATTCTCTAAATTGTTCTTTGGAGACCCCGGATTTCATTGCTTCCCGAACTAATTCAGTCCAATCAGAATCAAGTTCTATGTTTTCCGCTTCATCTGCTTCATCATGGAGCAATTGATTAACAGAAATACCTAAAACAGCTGATATTTTTTCCAAAAACTGAATAGAAGGATTAGATTGGAGGTTTCGTTCGATCGAGCTTAAATAGGATTTAGCAACACCTGCACTTTCTGCTAGTTCAGATAAGGACATTTTTTGTAATTGTCTGTAATGTTTGATCCGCTCACCAATCATTTTTGTACCCCTCCTTCTACATATTATATCATATAAAGAATAAGTGCGTTTTTTATCAAGAACATTTTATTTTAGTCATGTATTTTGGAGGAGAGTAATTTTTCAATCTTCACCTATTTGTTTTTCTGAAATTTTATATGAAAATCGGTATTTAACCATATCGGAAACGTATTACTCTGCAAACAAAGGGTCAATTTGAAAAACTGGCAGTTGAATACAGATGGTTGTGCCCTCGCCATGCTTGCTTTCAGCCCAAATTTTACCCTTGTGAAAAAGGATGATTTCTTTGCATATGGCTAAACCTAGCCCATTGCCTTGTCTGGATTTCGTAAAGTTTCTATCAAATATATAAGGGAGATCTTCTTCCAAAATACCTTCCCCGCTATCTTTGATTAAAACGTATGCATCTCCTAGATTTTTATCAAATCCTAAAGAGATAGAAATTTCTCCAGAGTACGTATGATTAATAGCATTAGAAATAATATTAGAAAAAACTTGGGTAAATCGTTTTACATCTACCTGAACCATTGGGTAGTTTTCCTGCCCAATATTTTCAATCGTAAGTTTAAAAAATAACCCTTTTTTTCTTACATCATATTCAAATTGATCCCTTAAACGCCTAATCAATTTATCAATTGGCACGATATCAAAAGAAAAATGGATTTGTCCTGATTCAAGCTGGGCAAGTTCAAATAAATCATTAATCATCATATTCAACCCATTTACCCGATCCATACATTTTCTTAAATAGTCCTCTCTTTGCTCGCCAGTTTCTGCTAAACCATCCAATATTGCTTCAATATATCCTTTTACAGTGGCGATTGGTGCTCGCAAATCGTGAGAAATATTAGATAATAAATGGCGGCGTACCTGTTCCGATCTAGCAAGCTCGTTATTTACTTGTTCTAGGTGTTGATTAACTTGTTCTAACTCTTGTGTACGCTCTTTTACCTTTTCTTCAAGCTTTCCATATAGCTCAGCATTTTCAATGGATATGGCTGCTTGAGTTGAAAGAAAGGATAAAAATTTTATTCTATCTTGGGTAAATGCGTGACTGGTTTGATTATTTTCCAAATATAAGATACTATTAACCTTCCCTTTATAAATCGCTGGCAAACATAAAATAGATTTTGGCTTATTTTCAACAACATATGGATCCTCAACAAATATTCCTTCAACAGTTGCATTATTTAATACGACTGCTTCCCTGCTTTTCACAACATAATGAACAATCATTTCAGAAATTACGTTCATTTCTTCTACCGGCTGAAGTGATAACACCTCATCAACCTTACCATCGATACTAGCCCTCGCAGCAACGAATAGTTGGTCCCCCCTTTTAAGAAGAAGAAATCCCCGCTCTGCTCCTGCATTTCGCATCGTGATATTCATTAATTTCTTTACTAGGTTTTCTTGGATAATTTCACCTGATATCGTTTGGGAAGCTTTTAAGGAAGCATCAATATCAAATTGGGATGCAATCGAATGGGATAATCCAAACCGACTTTCATTTGAAACGTTAAGAATGAAGCCTTCAAATTCCTTCAGTAATTTGCTTGCTTTTGCATATGCACCCCACTTATTATAGGTACGGTATGCTTCCGTGATGAAGGCACTTCCTAAGGTTTCAAGTCCTCTTGAAAAATAGTAATAACCTGCAGCTTCCTTACTAACTGCAACATCTTGAATAAAATTATTCTTCTTTGCTGATTGTATAGCTTTATCATAGTAATTTATTGCGGCTAAATGATCCTCATCAATTCTTGCTATTTCAGCTTTTACAAGCTTCCATTTGTGTAAATAATTTTCTGGACAAAGCTTTGCCCACCTTCTAAGCTTTTTTGCATTCCTTTTTAGTCTCTTATAGAGTGATTTTTGCATAGACGGGTGAGCTTTATGATACAATCTTGAGGCCCAAAGTGCATCATAAAAATAATATTCAGCGATAATAACAAGTGTTAATCTATTACTGATCAGTTTGTCTAAATGATGGATTACTAGCTTTGCAAATTTTTCCTCATTAAACAGATAAGACATCTGCAGCCTTAATGTATAATGAATAATCTTGGCTGAATCATCATCTAACACCTGTTCAAATACCCAATCCGATGTTGTTTTTTCGTTCATCAAGACGTCAATCCAACGAATTTGCTCATTTAAAAATCCCTTTGATATGACATAACCGATTTGGTCTATAAATATGAGCTGATTTTTAATACCGTCAAGTACTTCCTGTAAATGCCCTCCCATTATGAACAGCGTAATCGCGATAAAGGAGCTGTTTGCCCCAGCCAGGTGAATATTGCCTGCATCTATACAATATTGCTGTGACCTCTTTAAATAGTCTAAATTAGATTTAATTGGATGCCTCCAATGATTAATAAAGCTTGCAAAGACAAAATATACTCTTCCTTTTAACCCTGCATTCCCGCTTCTTTCAGCAAGTTCAATTGCAAGCTTCCCAAACTCATAGCTTTTATTAAAATCACTAAAACCAGCACTTAAAATAAGTGCATAATTATTAAATACCAATGATGTAATATCCGTAATACCGTGCTTAAGAGAAAAACGTAACGCTCGAAGCATTAAAATGGCTGCAAGATTTTGATCAACGTGAAAGGATGGTGCATTCATCGTTATCATTGTATTTAATAATAATCGTTTTTCTTGATCCTCTAATTTAGGAAGCATCATTAAATGATCTGCATGTTTTCCTCGTAAGGCTATTTTGGCGAGTAAAAACTCTTTTGTAACTAATGCCTTATTAGGATTTCGATGGATATTCCATCCAAATAGTCTTAACCCGGAAATTCCGGATTCTACAGCCTCCTCTACACGATGAACATGTGTATAGAGCACGACCTTCATATTATAGATTGCTAATTTCTCATGATTTGTTCGTACATGCCCCAATACTTGATTAAATGTGAATTCTGCATCCTCAAATTTACTGTTTAAATATTGGCATTCTCCAAGCCCTGTCATTAATCGATTGGTTAAATCGTAATTTTTTTCCCATGCTTCACCAAGCATCACGTATGCAGTTCGAAAATATTCGAGGGATTCCTTATATGCCGCAGATGCTTTTGCCTGTTCACCAGCTCTTACATTCCATTCAACTAAAGGAATCCATTCACTTTTATTTAAATAGCTTCTACAAAAATTTAAATGATTTACAATTTCAAATAAATGACCTTCAACGGTACCAAACTTTACAAGGAGTCTGCCTATTTTAAGGTGAGCCTTTTCTTGCTCCTCTTTTGTCATGATCGAATAAACCGCTTGTTGAACCCGATCATGTAAAAATCGATATGCAGGCGGCTGTTTGTCCATTAATTGTTTGGGCCCATCTGGATAAATCCATTTATAGGCTGAATCCTCAGGTAAAATTAGCCCTGCCTCAAGAGCAGCCCATAAATTTCTACCAATTAGATCATATTCATCTTCACAAATAATAGATAATATTTTCAAATCAAAATAATTCCCAATACACGCAGCCATTTTTAATATATTTTGGGTGTTCAATGGGAGCTGCTGCACTCTTTTAACCATTAAGTCGACAATATTTTCTTTTTCCAAGGCCCTCTTCACCTTAGCAAATTGGATAGACCATTTTCCTAAATCTGTACGAAAGAAGATGGTCCCATCTTGGTAAAACGATTGAAACAGCTGTTTCATGAAGAAAGGATTTCCTTGAGTAATCCGGAACATTAGATCAGCTAGTTTTTTAGTCTCTGTCCCAGCATCCATTATTGTTTCTTCTACCCAATTTAAAATCACCTTTTGCTTTAATGGAGTTAACGAGATTTCCGAGATAGCAACATTTTCTTTTTTTAGATGTTGGATGGTTTCGGCAAATGGGTGCTCAATCCCAACTTCATTCCCACGATAAGCTCCTATCAATAAAAAGTAGCGGCAATCTATATGTGTAAGTAAATATTCAATCAGACCTAGTGATGCGGTATCTGCCCATTGCAGATCATCGAGAAATAGAACCAGCGGATGGTCCTTTGTGGCAAATGTATTCACAAATTTTTGGAAGATCAAATGAAATCGCAGATGAGCATCCCTATTTGTTAACTCCACTTCCTTTGAACTATCCCCTATTATCCATTTTAACTCCGGAATAATTGACGTGATAACAGAAGCATTATCTGATAGTTCCCGATCAATAGCCACTTTCCATCCTTGAATTCGTTCATCCCCTTCAGTCAATATTTGTCTTATTAATGATTTAAATGCTTGAATGATTGGTGAATAGGGTTTTTGCCTTTGAAGTAAATCAAACTTTCCGGAAATAAAATAGCCTTTCTCTCTTACAAGCGGGGTTTGGATTTCATTTACAAGCGCAGTTTTCCCAATTCCAGAATGACCTTGAATTAACATCAACTCCGAATTACCAGTGCTCACCCGTTCAAATGACAGAAGCAATTTTTCTATCTCTGCGTCTCTGCCGTATAATTTGCTTTCTGTTTCAAAGACAGTTAATGGATCATCCTGTCCAAGCGGGAAAGCTTCAACTATTCCAAATAATTGAAGATGATCCATACATTTTTTTAGATCTTCTCGTAAACCAAATGCGCTCTTATATCTATTTTCTGGTATTTTTGAAAGAAGCTTCATAATGATATTTGAAAGGATTTGTGGAATTTTTTGGTTTACTTCGATTGGACTCGGAGGTGTTTTTGCGAGATGTGCGTGTACCAGCTCAATTTGTTCTTTGTTGGTAAAAGGGAGTACCCCAGTAATCATTTCGTAAAATAAAACGCCGAGGGAATATAAATCTGCTCTATAATCGACAGACCGATTCATTCTGCCTGTTTGCTCAGGAGATATATAAGCTAGCTGTCCTTCAAGTTCATATGGTGTTACACTCTTACCTTGGCTTTCCTTTTTTAATTTTGTTGCATAATTAAATCCTGTAATCTTTAATTGGCCACTTGCTGAACTAAGAATAATATTTTCGGGATTTATATTTTTGTGAATAATCTGGTGTTGGTGCAGATGTATCAGAGTAGATGTCAATCTTATCGCAATTGAAAGAAATTCTAAGATATCCAGCTTTTGACCTTTAAGGAATTCCCTTAAGGTGATACCAGAAAAATACTCCATTACTAAAAATGGTTCATTTAAATGCTTTTCTATTTTTATTGGTCGAATGATTTCGTCCATATTCAAGTTTTTTGTAATATGAAATTCATGTATACTAGATGCGATTTCATGCGGAGTAGGATTTGGCTGTTTTGCTGTCTTTAGCAGAACGAGTTTTTTGTCTTGCAAGGAATATCCTTTATACATAATGGATGAACTATTTTCAACTTCGACATCAACTAATTTATAGTCTGGTAATACAGGTATTCTCCTCATTTATGTCACCCTTTTGGGAATTTTCAAATTTCTTTAACTAAACTTTAATAAATCTTATACGTATCTTATAGTTCTTCAACTACGATATAAATGCATAATGTTCATGGGGGTTCGAATATGGAAAAAGGTAAAGTATTACATAGTGTTGATTCTGATCATAATTCAGAACAAGAGTGGGTACAGCTAATCTTGGAGGCAAAAAGTCTTGGTATAACACTTGAAGAAATTCAGGAATTTTTTAAGAATAAGAGGATTACTCCTGAAAACCAATGAATTTATACCCCATCCCTCTGACCGTTATAATGTACATAGGATTGGCTGGTATAGGTTCAATTTTTTTGCGCAAATTACTTACATGCACCATAACCGTTCGGTAATCTCCTAGGCTTTCTTCTCCCCAAATCAGTTCGAATATATCCTCCACACTAAATACGCGATTCGGATGTTCAGCCAGAAGACAAAGGAGTTGATATTCTTTTGCAGATAAAAGGACGGTTGACCCATTCGCTTTAACAACACAGCTAACTTTATCAATAAACAGTCCGGGATATTCAATAATTTGCTTCATATTTCCATACGGGGGGCTTAA
Organism: Bacillus oleivorans; assembly: GCF_900207585.1. Taxonomy (GTDB): domain Bacteria; phylum Bacillota; class Bacilli; order Bacillales; family JC228; genus Bacillus_BF; species Bacillus_BF oleivorans. The sequence continues at coordinate 83,191 of NZ_OAOP01000004.1, forward strand.
TTCATTAACTATGTGATGATGGCGGCGCAGGTGAGCTTGAATTTTCACTGTTACAAGGGCAGGACTAAAGGGTTTTGTAATATAATCATCCCCTCCGATTTTGTGACCTAGAATTTTATCAATCTCATCTTCCTTCGAGCTTAAAAAAAGAATGGGGACAGATGTCTTTTGACGCAGTAACCGGCATACTTCAAATCCATCCATTCCCGGAAGTACTACATCTAAGATAATAATGTCGGGTTTTTGCTCTTTTAATAATCGTAATGCAGTTATACCGTCTTCAGCATGAATGATGGTATAACCTTCCTTTTGCAGGTACAATTGCAAAATTTCCCTTATATCCCGATCATCTTCCACTAGCATTACTTTTTCCCTAGACATTTATTCACCTACTTTTCTCAGGTAAACCTACGACTATATAACTTTATCACTAATATACCATCAATTACCTGGATTATCCAATCATTAGGAAATAGGTGTCCGCTTGGCCAAAGTATATGTTACAACACATGAGATATTTGAAGGTTATATGATGATCTGACTGTAACAACTATTATTTATATACTTATATAAATATTACTTTTTTTACATAAGAACTGAAAATTATACTGCCTTAACCATAATGGATAATTACCACATATTAAAGAAAACTTGGCTAGCGCCGTCGAGAAAGGGTATTTTTCTCGGCAATTTTTTATTTTTGTCTAAATCTAAATGACCAATTTTTTATTCATTGATTGTCTCTGCTAACCGGCCTGTTGATTTCCGCTCCGGGCACTCGCTTTCCGCGGGGAGGTCCGAGAGCCTCCTCGGCGCTTTGGCGCCTGCGGGGTCTCCCGTGACCTCTCTATCCCCCAGGAGTCGAGTGCCCTCCGCTCCAATCAACAGGGATGAAAATCAACCTAAAGTATTGCAACAAACTTTTTCTAATCTTGCTAGGTATATTGCAATCTTTTTTATATTTTGGCAGGCTGCAGTAAGGAGAACCTGTTCACTTGCATTCTTTAGGACATATATAAAGGTTTCTTTCTTTATCATATTTAAATTTCCATTTTAGAAATAGTCCTTTAGTGGGTTGATATCTCCACCGCCCTATAATCCTTTTACTATATTATGCCAAATCAACGCCGTGAATTGTTAAAGAAAGTGAATAAAATATAAGGCTGTCGAGAGTTTCTCGACAGCCTGACTTGGCTAGCGCCAAGACTTTAGGCGCCGGCAATTGCCTAGTTACACTTATCACGCTCGAAACGCCACGTCCTAATGTATCGCTTGACTAGGACGTCCTGTCCGTCGTACTTTATTCCTAAAAATTTTAACTACGTCGAATATACTTCTTTGCTAAAATTTTATACTTTCTTAAAGTGTAAAAAAGTAACCCTCCGTACCATCGGAACGAAGGGTTACTTACTTGGCAGGGTCACTTTTAAGGGAAAGAACATTAGGTAGACTGCCCTCTGATCAATTCTTTTTAGAGATTGATTCACCTGCACTATTCATTATCTCATATTGACGGAGCTTTAGTTCGAAAAGAGTGATCGGATCGCGATAATTTTCTGGATTATTCCGTATTTTGTTTAAATCCTCTTTATTTCTATTAATATGTTCATCTGCTTCCGTTATAGCTCGATTTAGCGCTTCAAACGGAGTCGTAAAAAACATGTTCATATCCCTTGCTATAGAGTTCTCGAATAACTCTAATTGCTGTATAAAGGGATTGATAATAGATTGCACCGTTTGATTGTAATCCGTGCTTTCAATGAAATTTTTATATAGATTCTGGAGTTTTTCTTTATTCTTTGCTAATGGGCCAAGCAGTTTCCCTACGCTTTTCAAAACCAATTGCGAAGGGGTGGAACGCATGATTATATTCGCTTTTTCGAGATGTACCATTCCTCTCGTTATCCTATTTACGTCTCTCCTCCAGTCATCCAGTACCTTGAAGTCACAATCCAATGCAATTTTATCTTCAGCGTAAAGATTATTAATACTATCACTCATTTCATCTAAGAAGGCTTGACTTTTCTTTAAATCATCCTCACAATCCCTAATCCATCCTTGGATGGCATCTTGAAAATGTTGTTTAGCAGTTCCTTCCATATAATGAGTAATCCGCCTATTCATTTCTTCATTGATTTCTATATGGATTTTCCCATAATCACTATCTTCCTTTACAAGATTAGAACAATTTCGAAGCAGTTCAGGTATCTTTGTTAACAAAGCCTGTCTGAAATCATCTTTAAAATCGCCAAATGATTTTTTAATAGCTTGGGCTTTTTCCTCTTCTATGTCACTCAACTGATGATGAATCCCGTTCAGTTTGGCTAAAAGCTCTTCGTTCCATTGAATTTTATCCAATAATGCATTTTCCGTTTCTGCCCGTTTTTCAATCAGGAACTTAATCACCTTTCTAATAATAGACATGATTTTAGAGGTACGCAGCTCTTCGAGAGTATGCTCTTCCATCTTAAGATCTCTAATTAGAGAATCAAAATGTTCACCTGCTAACAAGCCTTCTTTCTCGGCCCAATTCTTAATAGATTCATAAAGTCTCAGTGCGTCTTCCATACCAATTTGATAATGGCTAGACATATTCAACAAATGTTCCGCCTTGCTAACCAAAGCAGAATCCAGAGAACTTGGAAAATATTCACGCCATGCTAGTACCGCTGATGAAGAAATTAAGGAATTTGAAGCGGATGAAACCTTTATCCAATTCGTTAAATGATGATGGATTAGATCAGAAAAGTTCCTTATTAAGAACTTTCCGCTTATTAATTCAAAGTATGTTTCTTTATAAAGGTCGGGTAACTTCTTCCATATATACGAGGTTTCCAAATCGATTCCTAGAAGAAGATTGTTGATTTCTTTTAGCCAAGAAAAAAACAAATTTGTTTGTCTGTAACTATTCCACAATAATGCAGCAAGGCTTTCAAAACGAAACTGATCGAGATTAAATAAAGTTTTCAAGGCTTCTTTAAAATAGTTTGGCTCTATGTTTACTGTAATCCTTCGTTCAACATACTCTTCTAAAACCTTAAACCATGAAAGTGATTCTGTACGAATTGCCTCCTTAACAGCAAGCTCTACCGCATTGTCCCAGTCCTGATTTTCTTCAAAGAACGTCCGGGCAATATCTGTCACACCAGAATAATCTGGGTTTAAGTTAACTGCATTCTTAATGAGATCGACGGCTTTCTCACGTTTGCTTAAGTTTTTGTTTAGTGAAAAAAGCTGCAGTAACACTTCCGTCTGTAAAACAACCGATTCGGTATTTACTGACCTGTAATAGTCTTCCGCAATTGCCAGTAAATCCATTTCATAATGGGCATCTGCAATATTCTTCAGTGCCCATGGTTTTAATTCATTTTCAACATTTTCCCATTTAAAAATCGCTGCTTCATAATCCTTATTCAGGAAATAAACCTCGCCCTGGGAAAAACGGATAGCGGAAAAATCGGGCAGTTCTTCTTTCTTCTCATCCATGTACATCTCACCCAAAATCTGTATAGGGTGACCTTTTTTATCTCCTTCTATGACGTGTTGATAATAGGATTTATTAATGAGTTCATTCTCTAATGTCATCTTGATCCCTCCAGTACTAGATTAGAAGTATTGTGAGTAGTAGTACAAAATTAATATCTTCGAAACTAAAACAATTTTATTTTATAGCTCTGTTAAACTTGACTGTTGATTTCCGCTCCGGTGCACTCCAATCACCTATGTTATAAAATCAACATTAACCTGTAACACAGCTCCTCTATGAAAGTTCGCCAAAATATAGCGACAACTATTGCAATTCATTATTCCCTATAATAATCGAAAGAAAACTAATTTTTATGACGGTGCCTGTTTTTTCAGTGCGGCTGTTTCCACCAGAAGTTTGTTAGAGGCGGCAGGAGAAATCCCCACAAAAAAAAGGGGAGGGTTCTTTGTGGCTGTGGGATGATCCAAGGGTTTAGGACTAAAAAAGGAAAAGAAAAGAAGCAATCTTCTTATATCCACACTTATAATGTCTCAAAAAGACTAAGGGTTGTGTATTCGGGCAAATCTTGAAGATAAACGTAAAAACGGTTAAATAAAACAAAAACTGCCTTCTATTTCGGCAGTTTTTGTTCATTTATTCTATTACTCTTAGTAGTACGAATTACTTTCCAGCTAGTAATAATCCAATTTCCGCCACTAATGCACTACCAATATACGTTCCACTAAAAACAAAAACAGCAACGATAGCAACTTTCCAAGAAGTATTTTTTAAATCAACTAAACGATTTGCTACAGAAATTCCGGCAAAAGTAAGAATAGGTGTTGTGATGGAAAGGAAATCCACCGCTTGGATAGCTTGTACAAAAAAGTCAGAAATCAAGCACATAACAAGGGATGTAATTGAAACCCACCCTAATACTGGAAATTCCTTTAGAAATGTAATTGAACATGTTTTTAACTTTTCCGAAATAAAAATTCCAATCATCGAGAAAAACCATAGTACAATCAGTCCCGTAATCGTCATCCCGGTTACTGCCATTGATTCAGGATTTTTCAAATGCTTTATAATTTGTGTAAACATGATAAGGGCAAGACTTAATAAAATGATCAAACCGTATTTAATATATGAATTACGCAGCGCGTTTTGCATTTTTATCACCTCGTACTAAAAGTCTGTAAATCAATTGCTGTAATGGGACCGCAAGAAATACCATTGTAAAGGTACCTAAGAAACTAGTAAGTAACTGGCTTGCAGATGCATAAGCTAAAATAGTCTTCTCCATTTCTGGGACTTGTGCAACTAAAGAAGCCGATGATGCACTCATCATACTTCCAGACCCCATTCCTGATGCCATTGCCAAGGCCTCAATACTGAAACCCAATTGAAGCATTATCGGTGCAAATATACTGAAAAAAATCGTTCCAAATAATGTACCGATGATATATAAAGATAAAACGCCTCTTCCTTCATCAGAATTTAAAGTATATTTTTCAGAAATATAAGCGAGTTCCCCTTCACGACCAATTCCTAGTGTAGCTCCAATCGCTTCACGTCGTAACCCAAGCAAAAGTGCCACAGGTAGACCTAATAGAACAGTTCCAAGGTTTCCAATTTCCTGAGTTATGAATACCCAGCCAATCTGAAGAATTTCACCTATTTTTGGGGCAACATCTGCACCATATCTCGCCATAAGAGGCAGCATTAAGAAAATCAAGTATTTTCCGGCAAATTCAACATTCTCTTTACTGTAGACTTTTTTCCAAAAGCCTTTGCGGAATAGATTCAGTCCTAAAACCATAGTGATGATAATCGCAAATACGAGCGGCAATAAGCCAATTGAAAAAGTGCCCAACTTAACACTTTGAAATCCTATCATTTCAGCAGCCGTAATGACTACTAGTGCAAATATAATGAGATAAATGAAATTTTTCTTCATGTTAGTTTCCTTTCTTATCCATAATAATTTCATTAATTAAACTGATATATTCTTCATAACTTCTTCTATACAATTTCGAAGGATCAATGTTCCCATTCATTTTTTCGAAAACCTGTGCTAAGAATCTAGGGAAAATCTCATAAATAAATTCAGGGTCGATATCAATAAAGTCATCCCCATGAATCGTTCCCTTAAAGCCACTGTAACCAATCTGAATACAAGGAATCATGTAAGACAAATCACCAATATCTCCTGCTGCACTAATCGGATCATCATTAAACAGCACGTCGATTTCATTATTTTCTTCAAATGCTTCCCATACAAATCCGGATAAATAACGGTCTTGTTTAAAAGGTAAATAACCCATCTGTGTTGAAATTTCAACATCTCCTTGTAATGCTATAGCGCTTCCCTTTGCAGCATCATCCAGTTTAACTGCAGCTTCCTTCATATATTCAGTGGATAATGTCCGTAAATCTGTCCCTACTGTAATAGCGTTTGGTATAACATTGGTTGACATATCTGATTCCATCACAATCGGATTGATTCGTACCTTTTCTGAATCTTTGAGTTGTTGTCGGCTTAAGCCGACAGCTACATTAAACAAGGTAGACATGTTATAAGCATTTTTTGAGGAAAACGGATCAAACCCTGCATGGGTTGCTTTTCCGATAAATTTATATTTTTTATACAGGAATCCAGCTAAATCACAGTTGGTATTAATAGTTCGTTTTGCAAATTCTCCGCCTATAGCATGAACACAGATGCCAAAATCAATATCATCAAAAACACCAAGTTTCATTGCTTCCGGCTTACCGCCATAATGAGTGATCTTTTTTTGTTTTATTAACGCGTCACGATAAGCTAGATCCAAATATTCCTCTGCAGGGACAAAGACAAAGGATATTTTATAATCAAAATCATTGTATACATTTGACTTTACCAAATAATTGTATAAAGCAAGTGAAATGCCAACCTGTGTATAATGACCACAGTTATGTGCAGCACCCGTCTTTTTGTCCGCATACATATGTGATGGGGCATACACCGCATCTAATTCTGCTATAAACGCCACATGTAAATCCTTATCTTGATCACCCAACGTTGTCTTAAAACCAGTAGTACTGAATTCCTCTATTTGAACATCCGGATTCATCTGTTCTAAACAATCAATAACCTTCCTTTTTGTTCTCTCTTCTTTATATCCTAACTCCGGATGAAAATAGATATCTTCAGCCACTTTTTTTATCTCTTCATATTGGTTTTTGAAAATCACGTTCGATTCTCCTTTTTCGCAGCATATTATTTTTATATGGTTATCTCATTAATCTTCTTTATTTCTTTAAATTAACGAATTTGTCATCTCGTACATCTCTCTATCTATTATTTGTATTTTCTATATTGTTGATAGACAAAATCAGTTATTTTTGATATTCAAAACACCTAAATCCGAACAATTTTAATTTTATTATAGATAATGTTCGATATCAACCTTTTTTTCTGATATGTTTATATCCATGGAATATTATGTAAATTTGAAAAAATTTAAGGATTTTATTTGAACCTATTTAACAATCGTTAATTCTTTTCAAGCATTCACTAGTTGACAAAATCACTTGTAAACATGATGGCGATGTCCATATTCAATTTAGTTTTGTTAATCCGCTTCAAAACAAGTAAAAAGGCAAAGGCAACACCCCAAAGGGTTAGTTGCCTTCTTTTAAAATGAGTTGCGAAATACACTCAACATGAGCCGTTTGCGGAAACATATCAACCGGCTGCATATATTCAATTTTATATGTTTTACTTAAAACATCTATGTCCTTCGCCAGCGTGGATGGATTACAGGAAACATACACAAATATTTTCGGTTTGACCTGAAGGATGGTTTTAAGCAATGCTTGGTCACATCCCGTACGCGGCGGATCGACTACAATCACGTCTGGCTTCCAGCCTTCTTTCACCCACTTTGGTAAAACCTGTTCTGCTTTCCCAACCTCGTAGGTGATATTTGTTATTCCTTGGAGCTCGGCATTTCTTTTAGCATCTTCAATTCCTTCGGCAATCACGTCCATGCCCCTGACTTCTGCGGCTTTTCCAGCGAGCCATATTCCGATCGTTCCGACACCGCAGTAAGCATCCACAAGCTTTTCCTTGCCGGTTAAATCCGCTGCTTTTTCCACTTCTTTATACAGCTTTCTCGTTTGGTAAGGATTAAGCTGGAAAAAAGCACGAGCAGAGAGCTCATAGGTATAAACATCTAATTGTTCCTGAATCGCTTCTTTTCCTCTGAGATGTCTGGTTTTTTCACCAAAAATAAGCGAGGTCTTTTTCGGATTACTGTTATGCTGAATCGAAGTAACCTCAGGCAGCCGTTTTTGGATTTCATCAACAATGGCATCTTCTCTAGGTAATTCTTTGGTTACAGTAACTAATACAACCTGAACTTCCCCCGACTCGACCCCGATTCTCGTAACGATCGTTTTGACACTCCCTTTGCGGGAACGCTCATCATAGACCGGAATATTTAAATCGGCAAGAATCTGTTTGACATTGCTTGTTACTTTATTTGTGAGTGGATGCTGGACGATACATTCTCCGATATCAATCAGCTTATGGCTATCCATACTGTATAACCCGGCGATAATCTTTCCATCCCTTTTTCCAACCTGAAATTGACTTTTATTTCGGTAATGCCATGGGTTATCCATTCCAATCGTCGGACGGATATCTAGATTTTCTGTCGGGATCTTCGTGTATCTTTCAAGCGATTGGATGACCAGGTCACGTTTATGTCCGAGCTGATCCTCGTAATTTAAATGCTGAAGCTGGCATCCGCCACACAGCTCATAAACCTTACACGGAGGCATCACTCGCGATGGAGATTTCTTGCGGATTTTACGAATCTCAGCTTCTGCAAATCGTTCATGAATTTTTGTTGCTTTTGCGACAATTTCTTCACCCGGAAGAGCACCAGGAACAAAAACAGCTCCTCTTTTGAAATATCCAATTCCCTCTCCATTGATTCCAAGCTTCTTAATTGTTAATGGAAAGGTTTCACCTGCTTGTAAGACTATTTGCGTTTTAGTTTTTTTGGCTTGCTGCTTTTTTCTTGATTGTTCCACTTTCAATACTCCTCCATAGATAGAGAGAAGCGTATGTCATGTAAGGATTCCATGCTTCTTTCCATCGGTCCATTTCCTCATATGTAGGTTTTCGGTCCATGTTATACAGTTGCTTTAGGGCATTTTGCAATCCTATATCAGCGACAGGAAAAAGGTTCGGTCTTCCTAAGCCAAACAACAGGAAATTTTCCGCCGTCCACTTTCCGATGCCTCTTATTTTTATTAATGTGTTGACGATCTCCTCGTCGTTTTTATCCTGCAACTTATATAAATCTAATTCACCAGAAGTAATCAGCTTCGAAACCTCAATCACATATTCCGCTTTGCGCGTACTAAACTGAAGTTCCCTTAACTCTTCCACTTGGATATTTGCGACGGTTTCTGGTGATGGGTAAAATAAAACACCATCGATTTTTTCACCGTAGGTCTCAACAAATCGCTTTGTTAAGGTAAAAGCAAAATTCATATTTAACTGCTGATGAATAATGCACTTGATTATACAAGAATACAGCCCGAAATCAAGCACAAGCGGTGTCCCTTTATGATTTTCAAAAATAGGAGCCAAATCTGTATTCAGAAAGTGCTGATGAACTTCATCCATATTCGTGTTCCATTGAAACAATCGTTCTACTTCCTGTTTAACGGCTTCGGCAGGCACTCCTTCTTTTTCTGCAAAAGTAAGTAAAAACTCCGGTTGCTCCATGGTGCCAATTGCTTTTACTGAAACTGCAACATTAGCTTGCTGAAGATATACTGGAATTTTAATTTCCCGGTTATTTAGGTCTACATAGTTTAATGGATCCAGCGCTAATCTTTGTAAGATCCCATCAAAATGGTACGGCCCTAGAATCTTCTCCCTTATTTGAACCATCTGGTTATCTCCGTTCCTTTAGTTTGTGCCCATTATAGCACAAATGTTCGGTGGAGAGAATGGGCTGGTTAGAGTAATGTTGGTAAGTTCCATAAGTTTACTTTCGTGCGAATCTGACGGATTTTCGCGCGTATTTTTTAATTTTCGCGCGCAAATTCAGATTTTCGCGCGATTGCATGGCTGAGGCAGTTATCTCAATATTTTTCATAGTAAAAATTGATAAAACTTTATTCAAATTAACAAATCCGTTTAAACTGGTTCCCTATAACCGGCATTTTATAAATCAATACAAAAAAATCTTCAAAAATCATAAAAAGAACCAGAGCGGATTTCCCTGATTGGCTATCCAATCACCTAAAAATTAGACTCCAACATTTTATAATGGACTATTCATATATAAGTCATCAAGGCTTTTAAAGGTATAGCCCTGTTTCTTTAAATCTCGAAGTACCTTTTGCAAAGCTTCGGCATTGTCCTTTGAAACAGTATGAAGAAGAATAATCGCGCCAGGATGAACTTGCTTCATTATGGAATCATAAGCATATCGCCAGCCTCTTTGCTGATTCACATTCCAATCTACAAAGGCTAGTGACCAAAAAATATGAAAGTACCCTTCTTCTTTTGCAACTTTTAGCGAACGTTCACTGAAGATACCCCGGGGTGGCCTTAAATAGTTCATGTGCTGTTGTCCCGTTATTTTTGCAACCTCATCTTTTACATACTTTAATTCTCTTCGAATCTGTTCATCGGAAATCTGTGTAAAGTCCGGATGTGAATTAGAGTGATTGCCGACAATGTGGCCTTCATTCACCATTCTTTTCAATAGATCAGGTTCAGTTCTGATATAATGCCCGGTTACAAAAAAGGCAGCAGGCACTTTTTCTTCTTTTAACACATTCAGTACTTTTTCTGTGTAGCCATTTTCGTAGCCATTATCGAAAGTTAAATATAAAACTTTTCGATCGCCTGGTCCTTTATAAACGGCATCATATTTTTCTAAAAGCTCGTTGTATTTGTTACCGGCATCAGGTGGTTCTCCATTTGTAGCTCGTTTAAATCCCCAGCCAATTGACTGATTGGAAACGGCATAGCCAGTTTGACATAGGATCAACATAAATGCGGTTATGAGAACCCCAATTTTTTTAAAAAGACTCATGATATAAGTCCCCCCAAAACTTTTTTTGCTTAGTTTTCGCGAGGGGAAAATCTTCAATGCAATTATAAAGCTGGCAATTATGACCTTATTAGAGCTGTTTTTCCATGTTTTATTTTAGTTTTATTGAAACTGTATCAGTTTTATCGGAATTCAGCATCTTTTTTCGGAACTCAGCACTCGTTTTTCGGAACTCTGCACTCGTTTTTCGGAACTCTGCACTCATTTTTCGGAACTCAGCACTCGTTTTTCGGAACTCAGTACTCGTTTTTCGGAACTCTGCACTCATTTTTCGGAACTCGGCACTCGTTTATCGGAACTCAGCACACGTTTTTCGGAACTCGGCACTCATTTTTCGGAACTCAGCACTCATTTTTCGGAACTCAGCACACGTTTTTCGGAACTCGGCACTCATTTTTCGGAACTCGGCATCCGTTTTTTCGGAACTCAGCACACGTTTAACAGAACTCAGTACCGTTTAACAGAACTCAGCACCGTTTAACAGAACTCAGACATGGTTTAACCGAACTCAGCTACAATTTAAACGAACTCAACTCCGGTTAACTGAACTCAAAAACTCTTTAAACGAACTCAACTTGAGTTAACTGAACTCAAGCACCCTTTAAACGAACTCAAATCCGGATAACCAATCTTAGCACAGAAATAAACCTATCAAAAAACCGACCCCAAAAAGGATCGGTTCTCCCGCCATAATATTATTTAAAAACAGGTTCTTTAAATTGAGCCAATTTTTCAAGCGATGATTTATCCACATCACGGTGTAAGCTGTTGCCGTGGGAGTCCATTGTCACTACAGCAGTGAATCCTTCTACACGAAGGTGCCACATTGCTTCTGGAATCCCGAATTGCATCAGATCTACGCCTTCAACCGATTTTATACAATCTGCATAGTATTGGGCTGCACCGCCGATTGCATTTAAATACACTCCGCCATGTTCTTGTAAAGCTGCCAATGTTTTCGGACCCATACCGCCTTTTCCGATCACTGCACGGATGCCGAATTTTTTCATAATGTCGCCTTGATAAGGTTCTTCACGGATACTCGTTGTTGGTCCTGCGGCTTTAACATGCCAGTTGCCTTCTTCATCCTTTAGCATAACCGGTCCGCAGTGATAAATAACTTGGCCATTTAGATCCACAGGTGAATCGTTATCCATTAAATACTTATGGATCGCGTCACGGCCCGTGTACATCATTCCGTTAATTTGAACCACGTCACCTACTTTGAGGGAACGGATTTTTTCTTCTGTAATGGGTGCTTCTAATGTAATGACCTGAGGTGCTGCTTCCGTAGCCGCTGCAACTTCTTTTTCGGCTGTTTCATTAAATTCCACTTTTTCTCCTTCTTGGTATAGCCATTCAGAGATTTCCCCAGTTTCTGGAGAAATTAAAACCCCCAGACGTCTATAAGCCCAGCAGTTATAGGCTACTGATACAAAAAAGCTCGCAGGAATTCGGTTCATTACCCCAATTTTACAGCCTAAAAGCGTTGTTTCCCCGCCAAAGCCCATTGTTCCAATTCCAAGCTCATTCGCGTGCTCCATCACATATTCTTCTAATTTACGAAGATCCTCATTAGGGTTAACATCATCGACACTGCGGAATAATTGTTCTTTCGCTAATTCATATCCTGAGGTGCGGTCTCCGCCAATTCCAACACCGATAAAGCCGGCACTGCAGCCTTGACCTTGTGCCTGATAGACAGAATGCATAATACATTTGCGGATTCCGTCAAGGTCTCTTCCTGCACGGCCAAGACCTTCTAATTCACAAGGAAGACTGTATTGAATATTTTTATTTTCACAGCCGCCGCCTTTTAAAATTAAACGAACATCTATATAATCCTTTTCCCATTGTTCAAATTTAATAACTGGAGTGCCGTATCCAAGGTTATCCCCGCTGTTTTTGCCGGTTAGGGAATCAACAGAGTTCGGGCGCAGCTTTCCATTTTCTGTAGCTTGTGCAATCGCTGCATGGATTGCATCTTTGATTCGCAGCTGATTTACTCCGATTGGCGTTTTAATTTTAAAAGTAGGCAGTCCTGTATCTTGGCAAATTGGTGATACATTTTCGTCCGCCATTTGAATATTATTCGTAATCGTTGCTAAACTCATCGCCGCACGAGTTCCTGCGTTTTCTAATGATTTTGCTTGGCGAATCGCACGACGAACATCTTTTGGAAGATTGGTAGATGTTTCGACAATCAATTGATAGATACTCTCTTGAAGCTTTTCTAAATTCATCTTCATGTTCCCCCTCAGGCAACTAAGCCGTTTAATAACGCTTTCAATTATACCCCTTTTTTATACAATTTTGAATAAAACATTTTAATCTTTTAAAGCAATGAGGATAAAAAATAGAATCGAGAGAACAATATAAAATTGGAACGATCTTTTTTGAAAGGGGTTTTAATTAGTGGCTGAACTTGCAAATAGAGTCATAATTGTAACCGGCGGAGCCAGCGGAATCGGGAAGGAAACCGTATTGCAGCTTTCTGAAGAAGGAGCAACGGTTGTAGTAGCAGACTATAATGAAGATGCGGCCAAAGATGTTGTGAGTCAAATTGAATCCAATGGCGGTAATGCTGCATCCTACAAAGTCGATGTATCAAAAGCCGAGCAGGTCAAAGGGATGATTGAATGGACTGCTGATAAATTTGGGACGTTAAATGGAATCTTTAATAATGCCGGAATAGGACTGGTTAAACCTTTCTTAGAAATGGATCCGGAATCCTACCATCGTGTCATTGATGTCGATCAGCATAGCGTCTACTACGGGATGTATTACGGAGCTAAAAAAATGGTGGAGCTAAAGGTACCTGGCACAATTGTAAATACTGCCTCTATTTATGGATTTAGAGCGGCCCTTGGAAGCTTTAATTATAATGCGGCAAAAGCCGCTGTCGTGATGATGTCAAAATCAGGCGCTTTAGAATTAGCTGATTACGGCATACGCGTAGTCGGTGTCGCACCTGGTTTTATCGATACACCGATTTTGGGAGAAAATGAGGAAATGAAAGAGAGTCTCGCTTCCCTCCATTTGCGCGGTAAACTCATTGATCCGAAAAAGGTAGCGAGTGTTGTGACATTCCTATTTACAGATGCGGCTAGTGCGATAAATGGTTCAACTGTCCCAATTGATGATGGTTTTCTCGCTTATAAAACAAAAAAAGGATAAATATAAACGGTGTAAAGCGATGGTTCTCGTTTTACACCGTTTTTTTTGGGACGAATCGTTATTTAACTTGCTGAAGCTTGACTTCCATATCCTCGATCATCGCTAATAAGCGATCGATATCCTCTAGTTCCGTTTCCTCAGGATCAATATTTTCTAAGGTTTCTAAAAACAGATGAAGCCTTTGTTTTAACAATTGAATGGGTTCGTCTTTTTGAATGCTATTTGCCAAGAAGCTCTCTCCTTTCACCGATTATCTTATCGCATCTATCATGTATCATCAATCAGTCATGAAATTCCATACAATTCACTTTTTTTTTTATGGACATCTTTAGTTTTCGTCATCACCCATTGACATATCCAATATAGATGCAATAATTACGATTGGAACAAAAAAGGAGCATGAGAAAGATGATAGACATAATAAATGCACTGGTGAAAAAACCTATATCACCGAAACACGACCCGTGGGAAGCTTATTTGGACTTAGTTGAGCATGGGGATTTAACTTTATCTAATATTGAATTCACCACGACCACTCTTTGCAATATGAGATGTGCTCACTGTGCCGTCGGCTATACCTTACAAACGAAAGACCCGCAGGCACTTCCATTAGATTTGCTTTTACATAGGCTCGATGAAATTCCACATTTGCGGGCAATCAGCATAACGGGCGGGGAGCCTATGCTTTCTTTAAAATCGTTAAAAAATTACGTTCTGCCCTTGCTCGAGTACGCTCATCAGCGTGGGGTATACACACAGCTGAATTCAAATTTAACACTGGATTTTTCACGATACGAACCAATCATACCTTATCTGGATGTGCTTCATATTTCACATAACTGGGGAACTGTCGATGAGTTTGTTGACACTGGCTTTGCCATGATGGAGAAAAAACCGACAAGGGAGCAGCGTGCTAAACTTTTCGCAACAATGATTGAAAATAGCAGGCGTCTTGCCGAAGCAGGGGTATTTGTTTCAGCAGAAACGATGCTGAATAAAAAAACGATTCCTTATTTAGAAAAGATTCACAGGCAGGTTGTCGAAGAGATGAAGTGCGCCAGACATGAAATTCACCCTATGTACTCGGTTGACTACGCTTCTTCATTAGAAGCTTTATCTTTAGATGAGATCAAAGCTGCGATTCGCCATTTACTCGATGTTAGAGATCCTTCCGTATGGATGCTTTTTGGAACTTTGCCATTCTATCCTTGTCATGCGGATGAAGCCGATTTGCAATTGTATAAACGCTTAATGGAGGACCCGATGATTACAGTAAGGAATGATCCCGATGGCCGCTCTCGCTTAAACGTTAATATTTTCTCTGGAGAGGTCATTGTCACTGATTTTGGGGATGTCCCATCATTCGGTAACATCCAAACAGATTCCTTGCAAGATTTATATCAGAAATGGAGAAACGAATCCGTTTCAAAGCAGCTGCTCTGTCATTGCCCATCTGTCAGCTGCTTAGGTCCAAATGTTCTCGTAAAAAATATGTACTACCAAGATGTTGATTTCACTAAAAAACAATCGTTAATTTAACTCCGTGAACCATTTTGTGAAACGAGAAACCGGGTGGTGCCAGGCACCACCCGGTTTTCTATGCACCACCCTAATTTTATTTTGGAACTTCTGATGCGATAAAGGAGAAGGAGAGATGATCTTGGACTGGGATCCATGCACCGATTCCATGGGTTGTGACGTTTTTGACGACAATTTGCCGTTTGTTCCCTTTAAGGGTAATGTATACTTCACCATAGGTAACTTTCCCTTTTTCATTAATCGCAGGGGCATACGCATATAAATAGCCTAGACGTTTTGGCGGGATATTATATATATGGTCCTTTTTGGTTCCTGCCCCTACAATCGTTTCAAACGCAAGCGGAAGCTGTGTTTTTTCAGCAGCCTTTAACATCATCATTTTCATGACATCATCGGCATTAGATACTTTTGCTGTTAAGCCGCCTCGCACCACTTTTTGGGCTTCCTGAACATAATGAATCTGATAAATGTTTCTTCCGCCTCTGTTATCATAATAATTGGTGTTAATCTTTTGGTATTCCCAGTTAGGCGATGTTTCAGTTGATTCATAATACAATGGCCATTCTCCGAGATAAATAGTTGCTCTTAATCCAAGGGCAAACGGCGTTTTATTGACAGAGGATTCATTTAACATTCGAATTAGATTGGGATTTTCAATCCGAACCTTTGACGAATTTAATAGGTTATCCGTAAATTCGCTTGGCTGTAAATAAGGCAAATCCTGTGTTGGGTTTGGATACGTGTTTTCTTTCGTAATATTTAAGACAGAACTAGGAATCTGATACGATTGTGCCTTTGGCTCTGGTTTCTTTTCAGCAAACGCGGTTCCCATTGTACCGATCAGTAATAATACAATAATGAAAGCCAGAAATATTTTTTTCAAAGAAGCTCTACTCCTTTCATACCTACTTGTATTCTTCCCTATTTTTTTCGTTGTGCTCGCGGATTATCCATCATAATAAAAAAACCCGTTAATTTTGTAATGATGTTGTAATATTTAGAATATTTACAACTGTCTGATTCTGTTTTATAATAATCCTAACTTTAATCAAAGGAGGGCTAGCGGCACACGAGACAACTAGATTAAGGGGGGATGCATGACTAACTTTGGTACGAGTGCTTCAACCTTTCTTGCAAGATTATTTCGTATGCTTTCCGGTAAATTAAAGATTTTTTTTAAATCACAAAGATGTTGATAATGAAATAAAGACCCCCGAACCACAATTCGGGGGTCTACTTATTGGCGTGTTTTTAAGAAACAATTTCAAAGCTTTCTGTAATATGGATGCTGTCTTTTACGGACTGATACATCGCACAATTCTTTTTTGCCAATTCTAAAATCTTATCCATAGCTTCCTGCTTCACATCACATTGGATCTCAAAATGCAAATGAATATCGGTGACTCGATTTGCCGTATCCGGATCCCGCTTTACCTCTGCCGTTACTTTTAGTCCTTCCACTTTAAATCTTTTTTTCTCCAAAATTTTTTGTAATACACCACCGCTGCAGACAGCCACGGAGGAAACTAATAGCTGATATGGCCGGTACCCCTTTGTTTCATCTGAAGCCACATGTAATTCCCCAAATGGATGCTCAAGTATAAAACCGCCCTGATTCTTTAGAACAAACTCCATCTTCCCACACCCTTCTTTTTTCTTTATTTTACGTAGATTGGATTTCTCTTGCCAAGTCACGCGATTCGGATTACCATCAGTATGTTAACTAAAATTTGAAACAGAGGTTTGCTTATGAAATCAGATCTATTCCGCTTCTGGATTCTGGTTAGTATTGTCGCTATCTCAGGCTTCAGTCAGGGAATGCTTCTGCCGCTAATCGCTATTATTTTTGAAAATGATGGACTTTCATCAAGTTTAAATGGTTTAAATGCAATGGGACTATATATCGGAATCCTGTTAATAAGCCCGTTTATGGAGCACCCTCTTCGCAAATATGGCTATAAGTCAGTCATTGTTTTTGGGGGGCTTCTTGTTTTTGTATCATTGGCTCTTTTTCCATTATGGACATCATTTTGGTTTTGGTTCATTTTACGTTTATTGATTGGAATTGGCGATCACGCTCTCCATTTTGCGACCCAGACTTGGATTACCTCTTTCTCTAGTCCAGCTAAACGCGGGCGAAATATCTCTCTTTATGGTTTATTTTTTGGAGTAGGATTTGCTGTTGGGCCCTTAATGACGCCCTTAGTCAATATCAATCAGGCGCTTCCCTTTATTGTTTCTTCTATCCTATGTTTAATTGCCTGGATATTTGTGTTCTTCCTTAAAAATGATTATCCTGAACAAACGATTGAGGTTCATTCTTTACGGGTAACAATAAAACGTTTTGCTCTTGCAGCGAAATATGGGTGGGTAGCGTTTCTGCCACCGCTAGGGTATGGATTTTTAGAATCCTCATTAAATGGAAGTTTTCCAGTCTATGGCTTACGGATTGGATTGGATGTGTCGAGTATCTCAGTTCTATTAGCAGCCTTTGCGATCGGAGCAATCGTATTTCAGCTGCCGCTTGGGATTATGAGTGATAAGTGGGGCAGAAAAAGGGTATTAACATTTGTATTGCTTCTTGGATTTGCAAGCTTTTCAACGGCCAGCTTTGTTGAGCATTCTGTAATGGCTTTATCGATCTGCCTTTTTATAGCTGGTATGCTCGTCGGTTCCACCTTTTCACTAGGAATTAGTTTTATGGCTGATATTACTCCTAAAAATTTATTGCCTACGGGGAATTTGTTGTGCGGAATTGCCTTTAGCTTAGGAAGTCTAGCTGGGCCCTATATTGGCGGAACCTTCATTCAGTTTTTCGAAAACATTAGCTTCTTTTTCATTATAAGTGTTATGTTATTTTTGATCTTCCTTGTGATTATTTTATTTGGTGATAAATCCCCTGAACTGAAAAAGGGTCAGCCCCTCGCATGACAAAGCGGGCGCTGACCCTTTTCCTTTAAAGAGCTCTAGTGGTATCCGTTTTGGCCGTTTGCCGAGCCCGATGTTTTATGTTTCGGATGACTTTTCTTATTTTGCTTTGTGTTCCCATCTTTCTTCGTATGCTTAGCCATGTTCGTCCCCCCTTATCCATAAGGTTTCCTAGATGGCAGCCGAAAAAAGCAGGAATTAATTTCTGCGTGCAAAAACTCATCTTTTTCTTACTAAAGCAATGAAAGCATTTATTTCTCCGCCGATGATAATGACAAAAGAGGTTAAATAAAACCAAATTAAAAGGACAATAATTCCGCCAAGACTGCCGTACATATGAGCGTAGTTGCCAAAATTATCGACATAAAATGAAAAAGCAAGTGACACAACAGCAAATCCAATCGTAGCAAACACAGCTCCCGGAATCGCATCAGCCAATAGGACTTTCTTGTTAGGAGCAATCATGTACAGTCCTAAAAACACAATAAAAATAATGATGGAACTGATAACCCAGCGAAGCGTACCCCATACCCGCAAAAATTCCCACGAATTATTAAAATGATCAGCAATATACAGTCCTATCTGTTTACCAAAAACGGGCAGAAGAAGCGCAATAATAAATACAAAGACCATCGCAACGGTAAGAACAATTGCCATCCCCCTTGCCTGCCAAAACGGACGGCTTTCGGGGACATCATATGCACGGTTAAACCCTTTTACTATCGCATTAATTCCATTTGAAGCCGACCATAAAGTCGCAATGATCCCGAAGGTTAAAAGCTGGCCGCTATGGTGCTCCATCAGTTGATGCAGATTATTCTCAATCAGCTGCATGGTCTGACCTGGGGCAAAATCTCTAATCACATTCAAGATATCCATTTCTGTAATTGGCAAATAGGGTACTAATGAAACTAAAAAGATCAGTAAAGGAAAAAGGGATAGTAAAAAAAAGTAGGCGAGTTGAGCAGCAAGCCCAAATACATCATCATTAGTAAAACGATGGTAAAATCGAAATATCAATGAAGGGATCCCAACCTTCCCCATTCACTCACCCCTTACTTTTTAGCAGTCGGTGCGGTTATCATGTATGTCAGGTTTTAACTGGATATTAGACTGCTCTATACTGTTTCCCTTACCTTCCACTACTTTTTTTGACTCGCTAATAATATCTGTGACTTTTGTTGGCACATCCTTCAATTCATAAAGCTTGTCTGATATATATGTAACATCATCACGAATATTCTCATAGGCTTCTTGATAATCCCTTACCATATTTTTTACTTTTTGAGCTGTCAGCTTAGGATTTTTGATTGCTTTTCCTATTTTCTTTCCTGAATCGGCCATTTCCTTTCTTGTTTGTTTGTCTAATAAAGAAACGGCTCCACCAATAAGTGCTCCCCAGCATACACCTTTCCAAAATTTATTATTCCCCATTTTCATCGTGCCTCCTATCCTTTTTTACAGCTTATTTTTTGTTATAACGTATGACTCTACCCATTATAATTCACTGGAAAGTTTTTATTTATTTTGTTCGATTCCTTCGTGCTGTTTTATGATAAAATGAAGCAAATGTGTGCATCCTTCCTCAACTAATTGATATACCTCTTCAAAATTCCCGGTAAAGTAAGGATCCGGTATATCCATTACTGAAGGCTGATGAACAAAATCCATTAATCTGTACACCTTTGATGCGGGAAATTGCTTCGTTAGCTTCTTTAAGTTCTCTATATTGCTTGCATCCATGGCTATAATATAATCGAATTCTTCAAGATCGTTAGAACTCACTTGTCTTGCAACAATACCATCGAAGGAAATCTCATTTTGCTGTAAAATTTCCCTCGTTCCCTGGTGGGGAGGATTCCCAATATGCCATCCCCCTGTACCTGCTGAATCAATTTCAATTTGATTTTCAAGATTTGATTGTTTAACATTATGTCGAAAAACAGCCTCAGCCAGTGGAGAACGACAAATATTTCCTAAACATACAAATAAAACTCGAATCATAGCAATACCTTCTTTCCTTGTTTGACAATGTGTGCAACAGATGTAATGATGTTCCAAAATTTTTAATGATCTTTTTGAAAGGGGGTCCTTTAAATGAATAATCAAGATGTAATTGCTGACCTTTTAAATGATATAGCAACAAAGTTAAAACTGATCAATATGCAAGTACTGAAGCCTGAAGGTTTTAAAGAAGACGCAATAGAAGATTTGAAGTTTTTGCATAAAATGGTGATGAATAAACCTCATTTTAGTCCTAGTGAAATGCAAGCTATCGTTGAGGAAATCGGTTCATTAAAGGTTCAAAAATAAGTTTTGTCGATTTTCGAATGTTATTGCCAAGGAAATAAAAAATTTGTAAAAGCTGTTGGAAGCTCTTACATATTTTGACGAAGAGTCTGTAACGTTACAGACTCTTCTTTTGTTCCGTTAAAATCATTGGGCCATCAGGCATAATCGCAATCGTATGTTCATATTGAGCAGAAAGCGAACCATCCACAGTACGGGCAGTCCAGCCATTATTGTCCATTTTTGATTGATAGGCCCCAATGTTCACCATTGGTTCAATTGTAAATACCATTCCTTCTTTTAAACGAATTCCTTTCCCTGGAAGTCCGTAATGAGGAATATCAGGTTTTTCATGCATAGCGGCACCGATTCCATGGCCGATAAAATCTCGGACAACGGAAAATCCTTGGCCCTCGACAAACGTTTGAATCGCATGGCCGATATCCCCCACACGATTTCCAGCCTTTGCTTGCTCGATTCCTAAGTATAGTGCCTTTTCAGTGACTTCCAATAACTTGTTCGCTTCATCTGAAACATTCCCAACCGCATAGGACCAAGCCGAATCTGACAGAGCTCCATCATAGTTGACGACCATGTCGATTGTTACAATATCTCCCTCTTTTAATGGTTCTTTCCGGGGGAAACCATGACAAATCTCATCATTGATACTGGCACAGGTTGCATATTGGTATCCTTTATATCCCTTTTGTTCTGGTGTCGCCCCGTGTTCCCTTAAGAAACGATCAACAAATTCTTCAATTTCCCATGTTGTGATGCCGGGAGCAATTAATTTTTTTATTTGTTGGTGAACTTCAGCTAAAAGTTCCCCAGACTTTTTCATTTTTTCAATTTCTCTTTGTGATTTTAAGACAATCATTTTTTTCATCCCTTCACACAGCTGTGCTGTTACAAAAATCATTTTACAATAAAATCTTATTTATTTTAACTAAAAGGTGTTCGTCACTTTTTAGTACGCACGTTTTAGTATTGTTCCTTATCTCCAATCTAACCCATTCCATCCTGAATCAATAGAAAAAGGGGTCAAGACTAGTGTCAGACCCCGCATTTATTATGATAGGCTTTTCATGGCTTTCGCAATTTTTCCGCCAAGCCTCGCATTATTTTTTACCAGTGCTATATTGGCTTCCAGGCTTTTTCCTTCCGTCAAGTCTTTAACTTTACTTAAAAGAAAAGGGGTTACATCTTTTCCTTTGATTTGTTTAGCATCCGCTTCTGCTAAAGCTTGTTCAATAATTTCATTCATAAATTTTTCGTCGAGGGCATCCTTTTCTGGAATTGGATTAGCAATAACAATCCCGCCTTTAAGTCCCAAATCCCACTTAGAGCGGATGAGTTGAGCAATTTCTTTTGGATCATCTAAACGATAATTGACTTCGTATGGACTAGTTCGCGTATAAAATGCAGGCAGTTCATTCGTTTGGTACCCCACAACAGGTACTCCCTTTGTTTCCAGATATTCCATCGTTAAGCCTAAATCTAAAATTGATTTAGCGCCAGCACAGACAACGGCGACATTAGTTTGAGAAAGTTCATCTAAGTCAGCCGAGATATCCATCGTTTGCTCGGCTCCCCTATGGACACCGCCAATTCCGCCTGTCACAAATAATGTAATACCCGCCAATTGGGCACAAATCATGGTCCCGGCTACAGTTGTGGCACCAGTTTTCTTTTGCGCTATGATATAAGGCAAGTCTCTTCTGCTCGCCTTTATGACATCTTCAGAGTTTGCTAACTGTTTAATTTCAGCCTGACTCAAGCCTATATGAATTTTGCCATCCATTATGGCAATGGTAGCTGGAACAGCCCCTTCTTCTCTTATAATTTCTTCTACTTCTAAGGCCGTTTCAATATTTTGAGGATATGGCATCCCATGAGTGATTATCGTTGATTCTAAGGCAATAATAGGTTTGCCATTTTCCATTGCTTGTCTGACTTCTTCTGAAAATACTAACTGATTTTTCAAATCTAGGAGCTCCTTTTTTATGATTTAAGCTTCTCACGAAAAGTACTTATGATAAGTTTCCAGAAGCTTTGAATGATTCATAGATGAATATACGGTTTCCGTTGTTTGCAGGGTTAAAATAGAACTGGCTACCCCTAACTTACAGGAGTCTTCTATGCTAAATCCTTTTGAATTTCCATAAAGAACTCCTGCAACGAGCGAGTCCCCCGCTCCCGTAACATCCTTTACTTCAATTTTTGGGGGAATCACAGCACCCGCTTCCCCTCTTTTTGTATAAAACATAAGTCCCTTATCACCGCGGGTAATGACAACATTTTCTACCCCTTTTTTCACCATTTTCTCGGCTGCTTTAAAATAATCTCCATCTGACGTAATTGATTGATTAGCAATCACTTCTGCTTCTTCCTGGTTGGCAATTAGCCAGGTAACCCCATTCAGCTGTTGCGGAAGCTTTTTAGCTTTTGGCGATGAAACAGGTGCAATTGTCAAAGGAAGGTCTTCTTCAGAACAGCGCCTAATCACATGCTCAAGCACGCCCTTAGAGAAATTCGTATCCATCAAAATCATATCTGCAGATGATAAGTATCCCCATCTTTTATCAATAAAGGGTATATTCACTTTACTGTAGATTCCCATATCCGCAATCGCTAATTCCATTTCACCGTTTGCATTTAAGATAGCGGTATAAGTACCTGTTGCTTCTTCCGGCCAAACTTGTGATGAAGTAATATCGACAAAATCCTTGGTGTAATCCAGAAGCCACTGCCCTTCATAATCATCTCCGACCACGGTAATAAGTGATACACCGCAGCCAAGTCTGCCTAAGTTTTCCGCCACATTTCGCGCAACCCCACCGCATGCTTTTACACTAAAAGCCGGGTTCGAAGTTCCGTATATGATTTTGTTATAAACTTGCAGTTTTTGGTCAAAATTTGCCCCGCCAATACAAGTGAAATTAATCTTTTCCGGCAGGATGTAAGCCCTCCCTAAGATTTTTCCTTGTTTGGTCAAAACAGAAATATAACCTGCCACGGCCGATCTCGATAATCCTGTTCTCTCCGCAATTTCATTTTGCGAAATAAAAGGATTTTCTTTAATAATGTCCACAATCATTAGTTCTTTTTCGTTCATGGTATCCCCCCGTCTCCCTATCTCCATTTAAACAAATGTTTATAATTCTAACAAGTGTCTTTAAGTATTTTTTAATAAAAAAAACCGTACTGCATATACAGTACGGTTAGTTTGTACGATTTTCTTACGATTCATCGGGTGGATTGTTCGGTAATATTAAAATCTCGACTCTTCGATTTTTAGCTCTTCCTTCAGCCGTACTATTATCAGTAATCGGCTGAAACTCTCCATATCCTTTTGCACTAAACCATCTTGGATCTAGCTTCTCATTTTGAAGCAGCAGCTTCATAAAGTTGACAGCCCGCATCACACTTAATTCCCAGTTAGATGCAAACTGCGCATTTCGAATAGGGATATTATCCGTATGGCCGCTAATAATAATATTTCTCGCTTCCTCAAGCACTAATAATTCAGATAAACCCTGTGCAATCCTAATATTTTCCGGGCTAACTTCTGCCTTTCCCGATTCAAACAAAATATTATCGCCAATCGTAATCATTAATCCTTCATCCGTAAGCGACGTTTCTAGTTCCTCTTCCAGCCCTTTTTCTTGAATAAAGGCATCCATTTTAGTTTGAATGGCTTGCAGCTGCTCTTCTTCTGTAGGAATATTGGTTACAGTGGTTCCAGCTATATCTCTATTAGTAGGTTCTTCATTTTCATCGGTGGCTTCATCATTTCCTTCTGGCATAGGACTCGGATAGTCCAGAGCTCCTGTTCCCCCGGTAAAAATATCATTAAAAGCTTTGGAGAGCTTGTCAAACTTACTCGCATCTACTGTACTCATAGAAAATAGCACAATAAAAACAGCTAATAAAAGAGTTAATAAGTCTGCGTATGGTAAAAGCCATGCTTCATCAACATGTTCTTCACTATTTTTCTTTTTGCTTTTACGCATTATCGTTCACGCCTTCTTTTAAGAGATTCTTCCTCTCGTCTTCTGGCAAAAATGACGCCAATTTTTGTTCTAGTAAACGAGGGTTTTCTCCCTCAAGGATGGAAAGAATGCCTTCGATGATCATTCTTTTTTGTTTCGCTTCCGCTTTTGATTTTTGCTTGAGTTTATTTGCAAATGGATGCCACAGCATGTATCCGGAGAATATTCCCATTAAGGTAGCTACGAAAGCAGCACTTATCGAAGCTCCTAAAGCTACTGTATCCTCCATATGAGTAAGGGCTGCAATTAATCCTACAACCGCCCCAAGCACCCCTAAAGTTGGTGCATAAGTACCTGCCTGAGAAAAAATAGCTGCTCCGGAATGATGACGTTCCTCCATTGCTTCAATTTCTTCAGTCAGCACATCTCTAATATACTCAGCGTTTTGTCCGTCAACTGCAAGAGTCAGTCCATTTCTTAAAAAAGGATCATCTATATCGCTTGCCAATGTTTCAAGAGCAAGGAGTCCTTCTTTTCTTGCAACTTGCGCCATTTCTGAAAACTTTTGAATTAATTCAGTATCCGGAACAAGCTTTTGCTCTGTAAAAACAATTTTTAATAACTTAGGAACCCTTTTAATCTCTTTTGTAGGGAAGGCTATAATAACTGCAGCCGCTGTACCCAAAAAGATAATTAATAATGCGGCCGGATTAAGTAATACTCCAACTTCAACACCCTTCAGAGTCATTCCAAACCCGATCGCAATTACCGCTAATATCAGGCCAATTATTGAAGTTTTATCCATAAACTGCACCCATCCTCTGTATTCTTAGATTTTTTTATTTCACGCATTTACAGCAATGAGTGAGAAAAAATTCTCTACCATCTATATCGACTTCTATTCCCTCTTTCTTAATAGCTTTGGACAAAATAAAAGAGGCAAACTTTTGTTTTAAAGTTGCCTCTGCAGTAGAATCGTCTTATTACTTAACTTTCGCGGTCGTACAAAGCAAAGCGGATTGCTAAAGGACATTGGTTCCGTTATCTGTGACAAAATCGCAGGATTTCAAAATTAGCGGACACTGGTTCCTTTATTTGGACAAATACATGCAATATTTGCTTGATTCTCGGTAAATAACGGATCGTATGTCCTATAATTTACTAAAACAGGCATTTTTGTAAAAATAACGGATCGTATGTCCTCATGAGCAAATCATTAAGACAAATTCAATTGAGCCCGCTGATCATTCTTAACGTATTCAACCTGTAAAAATCGAATTATTTATCTTTATTTGAAAAGAGTTTATTCTCAATTTTACTTTCATAATTTTTAAAAAGAGCACTATTTGTTTTTATACCTCTTTTAGCCTGCATTTGATTCCAGCGGAGAAGCTTTTCGTTTAACTTTTGCTGATGCTGTTTTCTCTCTTCCTCATCCTGGCTATTTTTAATCAGATCTTCAATCGTCATTACTTCTGCTTTTAGCTGATTTTCTTCTACTGAAAAACCTGCATTCTTCATTATGCGGTACGCCATTCTCAAATCAGGAGGAATATGTTCTAAATCATCCTTTGGAAGTGGCTTCCCTTTCCCTGGCAGTTGATCAAATGCGCCCTCTCTATATGCTTTTTTTATAAGGTCTTCCGTTATAAAATCAAAACGATCCATTACTTGATCACCTCAGGTGGTTTTTGGCCTTACAATTCTATTGTAGCATTTCATTTTAATTCCATTTCCGAATTTTCTGTGAAATATTTGAATTTGCCTGTTTTATTCAAATTTTTCCCTTTCCAATTTCAGGGGAGTGCTATTTTTATAATATGTGTTACAATAATTTGTCGGGAAAGAAATATATTGTTCCCAAAAGCAGTTCGCGATATCCTGCTTTATCAAAACTAAGGAGGCAATTTATTATGAAAAACTCTTGGATTCCGCAATCCGGACCAATGCCGAGACCAAAGAGTGTCGAGGAAGGACGCGAAGCTCTAAAAGAAGAAGCTTTCGACAGTCCGAATGTTAGTAATATAACCTTTAGAGCATTAGAATTTACAGCCGTTTGTCCGAAAACAGGCCAGCCAGATTTTGGTCAGGTTGAAATCTCTTATACGCCTGATCAAAAATGTATTGAGTCTAAATCATTAAAATTTTATTTGTGGTCTTACCGTGACGAAGGTGCATTTTGTGAAACATTAGCGGCTCGTATTGCTGATGATATCGTCTATGCGATTGATCCAAAGCGTGTAGAAGTGACGATTTTCCAATCTCCGCGTGGCGGAATTGAATTAAAAGCAACAGCAATAAGAGAGAAAAACAATGATTAATCAGCCAAAAGATCAGCTTTTTACGCTGTACTCAGTCTTATTTGCGACATCATTAGTAGTGGCCAATGTAACGGCGACAAAGGTTGTTTCCTTTGGAGACACCTTTGTAATTCCTGCTGCTGTTGTCACCTACGCTTTTACTTTTCTATTAACAGATATCATTCATGAGCGTTATGGAAAAGAACAGGCACAGAAAACTGTCTTTTACGGCTTCATTGCTCAGCTGTTTGCAAGTGTGATGATTTTAATAGGGATGGTTTTGCCGGCAGCTCCTTTCGCGCAGTCGGCACAAGAAGCATACGAAGTGCTGCTTGGACCCAACCTTCGCAATATGATGGCAAGCCTAATTGCCTATTTGATATCACAAAATATAGACGTTCATTTGTTTTCTTTCCTAAAAAACAAATTCAATGGCAAGCACAAATGGATTCGAAATAATGTAAGTACGATTTCATCGCAATTTATTGATACTGCCGTCTTTATTACGATTGCCTTCGCGGGTCAGGTCCCTAGCCTTTGGGCGATGATTTGGTCACAATTTGCGATTAAATGTGTATTAGCTTTATTAGATACACCTTTATTTTATCTCCTAACGAGAAAAAATAAGACACAGGCTAATTCCACCACGGTCTCATCATAAATGTTTAACCCCATTCATGAATCGAACTGATTCATAAATGGGGTTTTTATTTGGGATGAATGGATGAAGCTTGGGTATTCTATGTGGTGAAAGGGGTGTTGATCGTGGGAAGAGGCAAAGCATTTGACCATAAGAAAAAAGGACATCCAGGTAAATTTCCTCAAAATAGCCTGGCAGAAAAACATAATACCGAAGCCCAAGAAGATGAAGAATTATTAGTAGTTCAGGAAGCATTTAAAAACCGGGTTGAAGACGACGAAGTTTAAATTGAGGGTGTCCCAAAAGTATATCTTTTAGGGGCACCCCTTTTTTTCATATCGTTCTTTTAACTTGTCCGTTGATTTCCGCTCCAGTCAACTCTCCTGAACCTTTAGAGAGCTTGAGACTTACTTCATTTTATCAACAGGGACATCAAACACATTCAACAAAAAGATGATCCATATCACAGATAGCCCCCATGCCCATATTGGCTTTTTATAATGAACCCTTAATATCGTAAACATAATCATGTTAAAGATTATTGACCAGATTATATTCCAGCCATTAAAATGTCTGATTAAATGTAAATAATGCAAGTTCATATACTCTATAGAGGAATAAAGCATAACCCAAAACAAGACCCATCCTGCCTGTCTTAATTTTGCTTGCGGAAAATGACCTAAATAAATAAGAAGAGTTGACGGATAAACAATAAACATAATCATAAGCGAAATAATCGTGTGATTTCGAAGAATGTTTTCGGCAAAAATCGTTTCTTGGTAAGTCCACAGCCAATGATTATAAAGTAAATAACTTTTTAAAAGATCGCCTACCCAAAAGAATAAGATGGTGGGATAATAATCACGCCAATTTTTCCAATCTCCCCATTTAATCGCTGCTAATAGGAAGAGGAAGTTAAATATCAAATGCATGAGTGATACTCCTGATTATTTTATACATTTTTATCCTTTTATTGCCGATTTCATACTCCCCAATAAAACTTTTGCGTCTTCTAGGTTCAGTAATCTTACAAAATTACCGCATTTCGAAAAAATAACACATATTTTAGTATTTATATAGTACCATTTTACTAGCGTAATAATTATATATTTCAAATGAAATGGGGTATGGAAATGAAGTATTTGGTATTGCTTCATGTTTTATCAGCTATCATAGGGGTGGGGCCGACGTTTTTTTCACATGTCCTTCTAAGAAAAAACCAATCTATTGAGAGTTTGCGTTTGACCGCGCCGTTATTGAAGAAGCTCGAGTTTTTCCCGAAAATTGGCGGTACGATAGCAGTTTTATCAGGACTCGCCCTCTTCTTTTTAGGCGAGTATGGCTCCTTCCTTCAGCTATGGTTGATCGGCTCACTGATCCTGTACATATTCATTCAAATTGTCGTCATCGGTATGGTTACACCACAAATGAATAAACTGAACACTTGGTTAAACGATCCGAAAAACGCAGCTGCCACTGGAACACTGCCTGAAGAACCAACGTCTTATTTATCAAAAGCGAACCAATATTTTTATGTGGCGAGCGGAATGGGAACGCTTTTGTTTATTTTTATGATTTTAAAACCGGTAATTAGTTAGAAACTCCATTTTTTAGGTTAAATTCGGGAAGAATGACCGGGTGACGGGCACAATTGGTTTTGTCTTGATGATTTTCTGTAGGGACATACGATCCGTTATTTTTACGAAAATGCCCGTTTTAGAAAATTACCGGACATACGTTCCCTTATTTGAAGTGAATCATTCAAGAATTGTACGTTTTTGCCCGAATAAAGGAACGAGTGTCCGCAAATTTTGAAATTCTACGATTTTTTCAAAGATAACGGAACCTATGTCCTTTAGCAAATCCGCCATACTTTGTACAACTTACGAAAGTTGGGTAAGAAACAAAAAAGGATTGGGAACCACAAATTCCCCAATCCTTTTTTATAAATCCACACTGCCATTCCGGTTATATTTCTGGTGAAAATAACGCTGGAGTCCCTCACCCGTTAAATATATCGCAATCATCGTAATCGAAATCGCCCCGACCGCAGATAATGGAATCCATTCGTGGACCCGGATTAAGCCAAGTAAGTCATTAAAATACATCGGCCATGCGATCGAGTCACTCATGAGCTTATAATACCCGCCTAGCTGCGATTCATAAGTATGCTGAATAAAGATTCCTATTACCCCAAATTGAGCTAGAAGGAAGAGGATCCTGCCTGCATCAAAGGTTAGGTTGGTAAATAGATGCGGCTGTAAAAAGGGCCAGAAATATTTAAAAAAGAGTTTTGGCTTTGTACAACCTGATACAATTCCGCTTTCAACAAATGATTTTTTCCCGATTTCCACTAGAGACTGATGGAATAGCTTACCGATCCTCCCTACATCAATAAAAGCAATGACGGCAACCATCCAAATCGGCCTTACATCAGAAAAAATAATAATCGGAAAACCGATAAATATTGAAATTAAAAATACTGGAGGCATGCTCATTGAAAATTGATAAAAACAGTTTAAAATAAACCGGATCACCCTTGAATAATAAGCACCAATTCCAAGCGGAACAGCTATAAGATACCTTAAAATCAGGATGGCAAATACCATAAATAAAGTCTCTTTAGCCCCCATTAACAGCATGCTAAGAAAATCTACCCCGGCCCAATCGGAACCAAGCGGAAATTCTGCAGAAGGCTCATAGGGCGGAACATGGATGACTCCCTCTTCATCTTTATACATCACATTTTGTGTTAATTCAGCATCCACAAATGGAAGGTAGGGGGCAAGAAAAGTGAGTAATAGAATAAGAGAAAGCATGGTTCCACCTACAAGCAAATGATAGTTTTTCATTCAGTCTCCCCTCTCCCATCCGGTGTAATAGAGGCAGTGCTAACAGCTGCTATTGCCCTCGCAATAAATATGATCAACGTAAAGAAGATCGTATAAAGCAATGCCTGTATGTAATTAATCGAAAATTGCTGGCCAACTGTAAATGTAAAAGGCGGACTGACAGACACAAAGAAAAAGTAGGCAGCTCCGCGAAACCCGGTTAATAGCTCTACAATAAACAGGTTCGATAATACGTAGAGAACCACTGTATCAAAATGACTTAAAATGACTGGCAGGGCATTTTTTAGAACATGGGTTAAAATAATTTTATTGGTTCCTGTTCCTTTTGCCTTTGCTGTTCGTATGTAATCAAAGCTCATTTCACTTTCAAGCGAAATAAAGGTGGCCCTTGCCGTATAAAAAAATGGATAGATTGCGAGAAAAATAATGCAATATACATAGTTTTGGATATAATCATCACCGGTTAAGTGGACTTCACTTAATATTCCTTCCTTGTATAAAAAAATAAGAAAGAATTGAATCATAACGATAAAAAACAAATCCGGCAATGAGATCGAGAGCCATGTCAATGGTTTCCCAAATAGGTTTAACTTGTTTTTTCTGTATTTAAAATCAAATGCACCCTTTATAATCCCGCCTAAAAAGCCGATTATAATTGCAGGGACAACGATGATGAGGCTTTTTAACACGGAATCCGAAACATGTTCAATTATCGGTTTTTCATAGACCTGGATTTCCTCAAGATCACCATTCGTAAAGGAAGCAAAAAAAGAAAGAAACTGTTCTTTATGAAGTTCGAAGGAATAGGTCGGCTTGGCTGCTAAAAACATGCCACCTCTTCCTCCCTCGTATTCTACTGTTCTCGGAATTGTTAAAAGAATGATAAGGACAAGCGTCATAATCCCCCAAATAAGCAGCTGTTTCAAAAGAATCGGTGTTAATCTCAGATGAATCCCCCCAATTTGAAAATTTCGACATTTTTTTACATCATAACATGGATTAATAAGGCAGGAAAGTTATTCCTGTAGAATTTTGGAAAAACTTTAGGAGAAATTAACTAGCTTCTTTATGCGCATCGTTATTTTGCAAATGTAAAAAACTCGCTTAAAGCGAGTTTTAGGCTGTCGAAAAATTTTCGATAACCTTTTATTTCACTATAATAAAAGGCTTTCAACAGGTTTGTTGATTTGCACTCCAGGCGCTTCGCTTTCCGCGGGCGTGCCGGGGAGCCTCCTCGGCGCTTTAGCGCCTGCGGGGTCTCCCCTGCCCCGTACTCCCACTTTCCACTGCTACTTGATAAAAATACATTTTTTTCGTGAAAATTTTTTCTGATTCAGATCAAAACTACTGATATAGTGAGGCAGTGGAAATGAGTCTTCGCGCCTTCCGCTCCAATCAACAGGTGTCTTAAATAAGGACCTTTATCTCACAATAAATAATAAAATAAGTGGTGAATTTCAATATTTAAGCCAAAAGCAAAAATGCTTTATAAATTTAAAAAGGAAAAAATTGAGCTAAGCTTCGAGACTCAAAAGAGTTGCATGGGCTTCTCTACTGCCGGTTACGGGGATTGAAGAATGTAAGTGAATTGGCCCTCCTTCCTGCAGCAGGTCAAAATATAAAAAGGATTGCAACACACTTATCAAGGTTAGAAAAAGTGTGTTGCAATCCTTTAGGTTGATTTGCCTCCCTGTTGATTGGAGCGGAGGGCACTCGACTCCTGCGGGATAGAGAGGTCACTGGAGACCCTGCAGGCGCCAAGGCGCTGAGGAGGCTCCAGGACCTCCCCGCGGAAAGCGAGTGCCCGGAGCGGAAATCAACAGGCCGGTTTACAGAGACCATCAATTAATAAAAAATTGCCGAGAAAAATACCTTTTCTCGACAATCTGACTCGCTTAAAGCGAGTTTTTTTGGAAATGGATATTTGTTTGTTTATAGAATCGACTTACTTATCGAAGGCCTGATCCCCCAGCACTTTATAAGTAATATCATCACTAGGCGGATTATGAAGCCCCGCCCTAACGTCCCGGTAGTACTTTTCCAGCGGAGCACTCTTAGATAAACTATGTCCCCCAACCACTCTCATCGCCAAATCAACAACCTCTATTGCTGCATTGGTGACAGCTGTTTTGACTGCCATCAGGGCAGGACCCAACTCAAGCCGTGCGGTTCCATTTGTATCCCATAATGATGCCACATGATACATAAAATGGCGTGCATTCATTAACTGGAGATCCATTTGGGCAACCTTTCTTCTCACTTCAGGCACCTCACTGATGGGGTGCGGCATGCTATTGGGCTGATAATCCTTCGCAAACTGAACAGCATAATCACGTGCTGCCTGAGCAATCCCTAAATATACAGCAGGGATATGTAACAGCCATGCTTGCGGTATACTTTTCGCCGTTCCTTTCAAACTAACCATTGCATCGTGACTCACTAATACATGATCTAAAATTAAATCGTCACTTCTCGTACTCCTCATTCCGAGCGAATCCCATGTTTCTTCAATTTTGAGGCCTTCAGACTCCTTGGCAATAAGAAATTCGCCAATCGTATTTTTTTCTTCAATCCAGGCGGTGACAATAAAATAATCTAACGCAGGTGCTAAAGAAGTGAACGTTTTTCTACCTGAAATGACCCAACCTTCGTTTGTCTGTTTTGCTTCAGTCTCTGGCTTTCCGCCTCTCGCTGGGCTTCCAGTCTTTGGTTCGGTGGCCGCGCTATTAAGAAGAATCCCCTTTTGCACGGCCACTCGTGAAATCCATTCAAATTTGTCTGGTTCCCATTTTTGTGTTTCTTTTAACTGCAGAAAGAGTCCATTTTGCCACCCCAGACAAAGCGCCGTTGCTCCATCCCCTTTGGCAATTTCCTCTTGAACTAATAAAAAAGGATATAAAGAAAAATTAACGCCGCCATACTCTTCCATCACAGTCAGCTTTGTAAAACCTTCTTCTTTTAATCTTGTAAAATGATCAAAAGGAAAAGTTGCGCTGCGATCGTGTTCGATAGCAGTTTCCTTAAATTCTTCCGCCAACCTTTTTGCTTTTTCAACCCAAAACTGTTCAGTCTCATTTCGTATAAATAATGGTTGCACCATATAAACACATCCGTCTCGTAAGTCTCTTCCCTCTATTGTATATAAAAAACACAATAAAGGTAAGTAAACCAATCTATCTATAAGGTTAAAACTTCTTCACCATCGTCATTATAACTTTCATTTTATTCCAGTAGGTTATCTGATAAAATAAGGAAGATTCACTATATACATAAATATATGATAACTGTAAAGGAGAGATTGTATGTCAACGTTCCAACAGCAATTAGAAAAATATGCTGAACTGGCTGTTAAAGTTGGAGTTAACGTCCAAAAAGGTCAAACGTTAGTGGTAACCGCTACTTTTGACGCGCTTGAATTTGTCCGGGAAGTTGCCAAAAAAGCGTATGAAGCTGGAGCCAAACATGTTCAGGTCGACTGGTCAGACGATGAACTATCCCGGATTAAATATGAAATGGCACCTGAAGAGGCATTTACGGAATATCCCAAATGGAGAGCTAAGGAAAGAGAAGAATTGGCTGAAAACGGGGCTGCCTTTATGGCGATCGTTTCTTCAAGCCCTGATTTATTAAAAGGTGTAGACCCAGAAAGAATTGCTAATTTCCAAAAGGCTGCTGGTCAGGCATTAAGAAAATATCGTCAATACACGCAATCAGACAAAGTCGCCTGGACGGTTATTGCCGTTCCATCCAAAGCATGGGCTGACAAAGTCTTCCCTAATGACAGCAACAGCGTAGAAAAGCTTTGGGATGCCATCTTTAAAGCGGTCCGTGTTGATCAGGAAGACCCTGTTGCTGCCTGGAAAAAACATGACGAAACACTTTATCAAAAAGTTGATCATTTAAATAGCAAGCGCTTTAAAAAGCTTCATTATAAAGCAAAAGGAACTGATTTAGTAATTGAACTCCATGAAAAACACCTATGGGTTGGTGCTGGAAGCGAAGATCCAAACGGCGTATCCTTCATGGCTAATATGCCAACCGAAGAGGTCTTTACTGTGCCTTTAAGAGATGGTGTGAATGGAACCGTTTCGAGCACAAAACCTTTAAGCTATGGCGGTAATCTCATCGATAACTTTACCTTAACATTTGAAAACGGAAGAATCGTAGATGTAAAAGCAGAGCAAGGGGAAGATATTTTGAAAAAGCTTGTGGAAACGGATGAAGGCTCTCACTACTTAGGTGAAGTAGCACTTGTTCCACACAATTCTCCTATTTCACAATCTGGTTTACTTTTCTATAATACATTGTTTGACGAAAACGCATCGAATCACTTGGCAATCGGTAACGGGTATGCTTTCTGTGTCGAAGGCGGCAAAAAAATGAGTGATGAAGAGCTCGAGAAGCATGGCGTCAATTCAAGCATGACTCACGTCGACTTCATGATTGGTTCAGCGGAAATGGATATTGACGGAATCAAAGAAGACGGATCGGTTGAACCGATCTTCCGCAATGGGAATTGGGCATTTTAAAACAGTTTTTATAGGCAAACACCTATAAAGGTAAGTAGTTCCAATAATGTTTGAGAAAATTCAAAGTCACAAGTTAAATAACATACGAATTAGCAATACAAATAACAATGTAATTAGCACACAAAAAGCTTGAGGGAATTTTTCAAACCTCAAGTTTTTTGACTTTAATGTGGTATGTACCTTCTTTAAGTAAAGTTACCCGATAGTTTAAGTGAACTTTTTCACAATCTATCTTGATGTAAACTTAAAATGGAAAAGCATCCAAACTGGTTCATTTGGATGCTTTTTGTCTACAAATTAAAGACGAACACTATAAGATTTCGTTGAGAGTAATTATTTTTCAGTTGCTGTATTTCCCATTGATATAGAAATTCTATTCCAACTGTTAATTTGATTAATTATTAGAACAAGGTCAACATACTGTTTCTCGTCATAGTGTTCACGCACTCTTTGATAAAGCACGTCAGGAACACGTTTTGTCGGAATTAATGTCACATGCTCTGTCAACTCTAAAGCTACTTTTTCTGCTTCTGTATAGAATTCACACTCTTGCCAAGCACTAACACAGTATATTCTTTGTTCTGTTTCACCCATTTTTCGAGCATCTGCTGTATGCATATTCAAACAATATGCACAGCCGTTAATTTGAGAAGCCCGAATTTTTATAAGTT
Source organism: Bacillus oleivorans (assembly GCF_900207585.1). Classification (GTDB taxonomy): domain Bacteria; phylum Bacillota; class Bacilli; order Bacillales; family JC228; genus Bacillus_BF; species Bacillus_BF oleivorans. The sequence goes on from NZ_OAOP01000004.1 coordinate 118,701, forward strand.
CACGAAGTTTACGGTCTATACCTGTTGTTTTCGTATACTTCTCCATTTCCATCATTATTTTAAGTGCTTCTGGTGCTACATTGTAATAATCAACTCGTTGTTCCAATTTCATTTCCTCCTTTTCTCCTATAAAATGAATTTCAGATGCTAATTAAAGACTAAATTAATCGTCGATTAACATTGTCTATAATATATGATATAATTATTTTTGTCAAAGGAATATGATTTATCCAAAAGAGTTTCTTTTAATTGACTAACACTCTAAATATTCCTAAGATAAAATTTGATAACCCTTAAAATCAAAAGCAGGTGAGTTTATATGCAGTATAGTGTCGGAGTTGAATATGCTTTACATTGTCTGGTTTATTTAATTGATGTTCCTTCCAAGGAAAGTATTGGGATAAAAGATTTGGCAGAATTCCAAGGACTTTCTGAGACATTTCTTTCAAAAGTTTTCGGTAAATTATCTAAGGCTGGCATTGTAATTTCTGTCCCTGGTGTAAAGGGAGGATATAGGTTATCTAAGTCCCCAGAAGATATTTCCTTTTGGGATGTAATTGAAGCAGTTGAAGGTCCTAAGCCTATTTTTCAATGTAAAAATATTAAAGATAATGGTTATTTGTATAGAGAAAACTGCTGTTCAGCCCCTTCCTCTTGCACCATTAATTTAGTTATGCTCTCTGCGGAAGAAAAAATGCGTGATTTTTTGCGTAGTAAAACTCTTTCATGGTTAAATGAAGAGCTTGAGCGTACTTTACCTAAACAAATACGTGAAGATACTCGGAAATATTTTTCGAAGAGCAACATATAAAAAAACCTCTCATAAAATTCTTTAATTAAAGGAATTTATAGAGGTTTTTTCTTTGTTCAAGGAAAATGTATCTTTAAATTGTCTATTAGTAACTACAACCCATCCTCAACTATCCTGCCCGTTACTTTTAAGTCCAAATTTTCACAACCACCTTATATTTGCTTTAACATAAAATGACAACAATCTTTGATTTTACTCAACACAGACCAAAACCGACATAGTAAATGACAAGCAAATTAGCACCCTAATTTACACGATGACAATATCTATTGTCAATATGCTATTTGGGTTGCTATTCACTAAGCTATTTTTAGAATATTTTCTATTAAAATATTGATATACCAATGAAAAAAAGCATACCAATTACAGTGATAATTGATATGCCAATTCATATGTTATTTACTATGCTTCTCCACAAAAACGGAACTACTTACTGTAAAGGGGTTCGTCTTTTTTTTTAATGATTCGCCGGGCAGGTACTGGTCCCGTTATCTGTACTTGGTTTGTCGCGGCTGCCAAGCTTCTTACGGACATCAGTTCCGTTATCTGTGACAAAACAGGTGATTTTCAAATTTATCGGCCACTGGTTCCGCTATTTAACGAAATGCCGGCTTTTTTGGTGCGATTTTCCGCAAATAACGGATCGTATGTCCTTTTCGCTCGTTAAAACTATGGTTTTTATAGAAATAACGGATCATATGTCCTCTATTACCAGCTGATCGTAAGTAACAGGTTCAGCGGAACTCTAGTTCTGCTACCTCACCTAAATTCCCCCTTCAAAGCAGAATATTTAATCACTTACATGGGCAAAGTAGATGATGGTAGAAATCACCAAAAACCATAATTTTAACTAGAGGAGGGCAAAGGATGACAAATGACCAAAATCAGCCAAACAATATTGAAAATGATGACACTTTGACAAATAGACAGGGGCATCCAATTACAAATAACCAAAACATCCGAACCGTTGGAAACCGTGGTCCTGCTACTTTGGAGAACTATGATTTCATTGAAAAAATCAGCCATTTTGACAGAGAGAAAGTGCCTGAGCGTATCGTTCATGCACGTGGCGCGGGTGCACATGGATATTTTGAAGCCTACGGAATGTGCGGAGATGAGCCTATTTCTAAATATACCCGTGCGAAATTATTTCAGGAAAAAGGGAAAAGAACGCCTGTGTTTGTTCGATTTTCTACGGTTGTTCATGGCTTGCATTCTCCCGAAACCCTTCGAGATCCGCGCGGATTCGCAGTAAAATTTTACACAGAAGACGGAAACTGGGACTTAGTCGGAAACAATTTAAAAATTTTCTTCATCCGTGACGCGATGAAATTCCCTGACATGATTCATGCTTTCAGACCAGACCCGGTCACGAACTATCAGGACCCTGAAAGGTTCTTTGACTTCTGTGCGAACTCACCTGAATCCTTCCATATGGTTACGTTTGTTTATTCACCATGGGGAATTCCCGCGAATTATCGGATGATGCAAGGTTCCGGCGTGAATACATACAAATGGATCAACAAGGAAGGAAAGGCTGTTCTTGTAAAATATCATTGGGAGCCGAAGCAGGGCATTAAAAACTTAACCCAAAAAGAGGCAGAAGAAATTCAGGGTAAAAACTTCAATCACGCAACGCAAGACTTGTATGAAGCGATTGAACGCGGTGATTATCCTGAATGGGAATTGTTCGTTCAGATTATGGAGGATGGGCCACACCCTGAGCTAGATTTCGATCCGCTTGATGACACAAAGCTTTGGCCAAATGACCAATTCCCTTGGCGTGCAGTCGGAAGAATGGTATTAAACAAAAATCCGGAGAATTTCTTTAATGAGGTAGAATTATCTGCATTTGGTACTGGTGTTCTTGTCGATGGTCTTGATTTTTCTGATGATAAAATGCTCCAGGGGCGGACATTCTCATACTCAGATACACAGCGTTACCGGGTAGGTGCCAACTATCTGCAGCTGCCGATTAACGCAGCGAAAAAAAGGGTGGCGACTAATCAAGAAGGCGGACAGATGAGATATTATAATGACAAAGCACCTGGACAAAACCCTCACATCAATTACGAGCCTTCGATATTAGGCGGCTTGCAAGAAGCTGAACAAACCGGTGTGGAACATACGCCACATGTAGAAGGAAATCTGGTTCGTCAGTCAATTGACCGTAACGATAATACAAAACAAGCCGGACAAACTTACCGTGAATTTGAACAGTGGGAAAAGGACGAATTAATTAACAACCTGGTTAATGACCTTTCCAAATGTGACAAGCGAATCCAGGATAAAATGATTGCCCTTGCAGAAGATGCAGACGAAGAATATGGCCGCCGTTTACGTGAAGGTCTAGCAATGGCTGCAAAAGATGGCAGCTCAGGCAAACACGCACTTGGAAATAAAGGCGGAGAAAATGCACCGCAGCAAGCCGTTGAAAAAGGGCATGAAGCAGATCCATACTAATGGAAGAATAAGAAGAGTGCTCATCTCGAACACTCTTCTTCAGATTGTCGAGAAAGGTTTCTCGGCAATTTTTTATTTTGTCTATGTCTAATTTACGATTTATTATTTCATAGCCTATGCGAACTGGCCTGTTGATTTCCGCTCCGGGCACTCGCTTTCCGCGGGGAGGCTCCCCGGCACGCCCGCGGAAAGCGAAGCGCCTGGAGCGCAAATCAACGCCCTGTTCGACAGCCTATACATGAATGGTATTATAATAAATTAACGCGGTGAATTATTAAAGCAAACGAACAAAATAAAAGGCTATCGAAAGTTTTTCTACAGCCTGAAGAAGAGTGTTCATCTCGAACACTCTTCTTTTTAGTCACTTACAATTTCAACAACCTTCTCATCCTTCAATTTAACATGTCCCCGTTTGTTTATTTGAACCCGTTCGTGTGGTTCTAAATTAGTAAAAATAATTGGGGTCACAGTCGATGTTGCTTTCTCTTTTATGATAGTTAGATTGGCCTGAGCAATTTTTTGCCCTGCTGAAACCTCGTCTCCTTCTTTTACAAAGACCTCGAATGGTTCACCCTTGAGTTCTACCGTATTGATCCCGATATGTACGAGAATTTCTTTACCGGTCACCGATTGAATCCCGATTGCGTGCTTAGTAGGAAATACATTTATAATTTTTCCATTAACAGGTGATACAACCGTTCCCAAGATCGGCTCCACAGCAAATCCATCACCCATCATCTTTTGGGAAAAAACAGCATCTGGAACGTCTTCTAAAGGATGGATGATACCTTCCATAGGTGCCACAATTTTATCTTCCTGATCAACTGGATTTTGTAAGGCTTCTGGGGTCACATCCTCGATCTGTTCTTCCACCTCTTCCTCTACATGAACAGGCTCGCTCAGCTGCCTTGGCGTTTTTCCCTCCATAATATCTTTGATCTGGCCCTTAATTTGGTCAGAACGCGGTCCAAAAATAGCCTGAATATTATTTCCTATTTCAAGGACGCCGGCCGCCCCTAATCTTTTTAATCGTTCTTTATCAACATTTGCCACATTGTTTACGGAAACCCTTAACCTCGTAATACATGCATCTAAGTTTTCGATGTTTTCCTTTCCGCCCATAGCATCTAATATATTTGCGGCCAAATCGCTAGAACCGGCTGGTTTTGTTTGATCCTCTGCAATTTCGTCTTCCTCTTCTCTCCCTGGTGTTTTTAAACGAAATGTCCGTATCGCAAACCTAAAGCCAAAGTAATAAATCACAGAAAACCCGAGGCCAACGATAATGACCCACCACCATGGCGTTCTTCCAGGCAAAACACCGAATAGGATAAAATCAATAACGCCACCTGAAAAGGTCATTCCAATCTTTACATTTAACAAATGCATAACCATAAAAGATAGACCTGCGAATATACAATGGATCCCAAATAGTAACGGAGCCACAAATAGAAACGAAAATTCAATAGGCTCTGTTATTCCAGTTAAAAAAGAAGTAAGGGCTGCTGAAGCCATAATACCGCCAACTACTTTTTTCCGTTCAGGTCTTGCTTCATGGTATATGGCAAGGGCAGCAGCAGGAAGGCCAAACATCATAAACGGAAACTTCCCTACCATAAAGGTACCGGCTGTAAATTCCACACCGTCCCGTAATTGGGCGAAAAAGATTAAGTTATCCCCTCTCACTACCTCTCCTGCTTTGTCGACATAGGAGCCAAATTCAAACCAAAAGGGTGCATAAAAAATATGATGAAGTCCAAATGGAATTAACGCTCTCTCAATAACCCCAAATATAAAAGCAGATAGGGCTAGGTTTGCATTTAATAAAGTAGTGGAAAATGCATTTAACCCCACCTGAATCGGCGGCCAAATAAATGTCATTAACGCACCGAGTAAAACCGCTGAAGCTGCCGTTATAATTGGTACGAACCTTTTCCCGGCAAAAAAACCTAAATAAGATGGCAGTTCAATTTTATAAAATTTTTGGAATAAATAATAAGCCAATAATCCGACTATAATTCCGCCAAATACCCCTGTCGAAAGGGTTGGAATCCCTAAGACATTGGCGTAGGCTTGATTATTGGCAACCATCTCAGGGGTAATTCCCAAAATAACGCCCATCGTAACATTCATGATTAGAAATCCTACAATGGCAGCCAAACCTGCTACCCCGTCACCCCCTGCCAGTCCAACTGCCACTCCTACGGCAAACAGGAGCGCGAGGTTCCCGAATATGATATCGCCGGAACTTTGCATAATATTGGCTACAAATTGAAAGGCTGGTCCCTGAAAGACCGGTGCAATTTCAAGAAACTGTTCTGTTTTAAATGTAGCTCCAAGACCGAGTAAAATACCCGCTGCAGGCAAAAGTGCCACAGGCAGCATTAATGCTTTTCCTACCTTTTGCAGTGTTCCAAAAGCCTTTTTCAAAGGTTACCCCCCTATTATGTTCCATTTTTTATAGTCTTTCTTTTTTTTATTCATTCATGTACAAAAATCTGGATCAGCAAATCATCCTATAGACGGAGAACTCCCCCATCCAGAGCCCTTTCCTCAGAAGATGAGTGAAAGATAAGATTGAATTATCGAATATGAAGGGGAAAATTTATGAAAAAAATACTTGGATTATTTCAAAATCAGACGTACCGCAATTTATTTTTAGCCAATGTGTTATCCCAGCTTGGCAGTATTATCGGCATGACCGCTTTTACCCTTTATTTGCTGGACCGATTTTCAAGCCAGCCAGCTTATGCCACGATAACAGAAATGATGTATTCACTCCCTACCCTCTTTGTTTTCTTTTTAGTAGGGGTGTTTGCCGATAAACTCGACCGGCAAAGAATTGCCTATTCCTGTGATTTGATCTGTGCAGCACTGTCGCTTGCTCTTTTACTTGCTATCTCAACAGGCTGGATGCCGCTCGTATTTTTCTTCTTATTCCTAAGAAGTGCCGTACAGAAATTTTTCTTTCCTGCTGAACATTCAATGGTTCAAGGGATTTTAAAAAGTGAGGATTATGCAACAGCGGCAGGCCTCAACCAAATGGTTAATAGTCTTTTTATGCTGTTTGGAAGCGGAATTGGGGTCGTTCTATACTGGACGATTGGACTTTACGGCGCCATTATCATCGACGCAACTACCTTTATTATTAGTGCTTTTTTAATTCGAAAACTTTCAATCAAAGAATCTGTCCGGCTCCCAAATGGAAAGCATTCATTAAAGGACATCAACTACCCCTTTATCTATGAAAGTTTTAAAGAAGGACTTGTTTACATTCTAAAGCACAAATTATTGCTCACATTAATCTTTGGATTCTTTTTGTTCGGGATTGTAAACGGCGGATTCTCAGTCATGACCCTCTTTATCCTAAAATATAAGATTGCCCCTGATAGCTATGAAGAGTTATCGGCGATTCTGGGAATTATATTTGGAGCCGGGGCTTTAATGGGTGGATTTTTGGCATCAGTCTGGTCTCAAAAAATGAAACTTTATAAAATGGCGATACTAGGATTGCTGTTATCAGGTGCCTTTACGTTTGCCTCCGCCTTTGCCACGAGCTTTTGGGTGCTTGCGAGTTTATTCTTCTGTGTCGGATTTGTTCTCCCGTTAGTAAACGTAGGCATTGGCGGCTGGATGCCAAGTATTGTTGACCCGAAAATGATGGGACGCGTCCAAGGCTGGATCAGTCCATTAACCATGCTGGCCCAAAGTATGATGCTCGGTTTTATTGCATTTAGTTTTCCTGCCTACATTAGTATCGAAGTCTTATATTGGATTGTGGGTACTTCCCTCATGATTGTCGGGGTATTTTACGGGGTCAAATTGCCTAAGTATGCTAACACAAAAGCCACAATCCCCCAATCGGCAGCAGAGGCAAATGCGACGGTTTAGGAAAAATAACCTCTATATCAAAATTTTATTTAAAAATTGAAACTTAAAAGACAGCCCTATCGTAAGTAAACTATCGAAAATGAGGAGGAATTTAATAATGATTGTATCGACGACATCTCAATTACAAGGAAAAGAAATCGATCGTTATCTCGGTATCGTAAGCGGAGAAGCGATTATGGGCGCAAACGTGGTGAGAGACTTCTTGGCAGGCATCACAGATATTATTGGCGGCCGCAGCGGTGCCTATGAAAGTAAGCTGGCAGAAGGCCGTGAAATTGCACTTCGCGAAATGGAAGATAAAGCAAGAAAACTTGGTGCCAATGCCGTTATTGGTGTTGATCTCGATTTCGAAACCGTTCAAAACGGCATGATGATGTGTATTGCCACCGGAACAGCCGTTGTTTATAAAGACTAACCCCCATCTTTCAAAAAGAGTTTGGTGCAACCCGCCAAACTCTTTTTTTATAATGAAACATAGGGACGGTTCTTGCGTTTCATTTTTTTAAAAAATATTGCGGCCACCCGTATCTTTTTTTCATAACACATTGTCTTGTATATGAATGAATAAATCAGGAGGTTATATAAATGCAAATGTTTGAAGAAAGCAGGAAACTGCGGAAGGAATTTGAGGTTTGGATTCAGGATTTTAGGAAGCCCTTATGGGATTATTGCTTAAAGCTTACTAAAAATGTCTGGGACGCAGAAGATTTGTTTCAGGATACTTTATTAAAATCATTTTCTCACCTGAATTATCTGTATCAGACTGTCTCCCCCAAATCCTATTTGTTTCGGATGGCAACTAATAGCTGGATCAATACCGTCCATAAACAGAAGCGTGCAGTCACCGTAGGCGATGAAGTTTTTGAAACTATACCTGCTCAAAAAACCGTTGATCCCTTTGAATTAGCGGAAGGCTTTCAGCGAATGAATGAACGCCTGACTGACCTCCAGCAAGCAGCCTTTATTTTAACAAAGGGATTCGGCTTTACTAATAAAGAAACTGCTGAATTTTTGTCACTCACGGAAGGAGCGGTGAAATCTTTAATGAAACGGGCAAAGGATAATTTAAATCAGGAAAATCAACTAAACATCGAGCCAAACAAACCAGTAACACCACTTATGACCGCCTATATGGAGGCCTTTAACCAAAGGAATCCAGATAAAATTGCAGAGCTGTTAACTGAACAGGCGACAATGGATATTGTCGGTGTTTCCCAAGAATATGGCAAAGACATCATCAGGAAGTCCTCTCTTGCAGATTGGAGCAAAGACCCTGCTGTTATGTCTGGAGATTGGATTTTAATTGACGGAAGTCCGGTATTTGTCGTTTGGACCGATGCGCACGCCCTTAACACCATTATCCGTATAGAAACTAGCGATGACAAAATTACAAAGATTCACGATTATTATTTTAGCCAGGAGCTGCATGACTACATTGCTTCACAGTTTAATCGTACCTCTGGCCAAAACGGGACTTTTTGGGATGAGAAGTGGAAGAGTAGTATTTAATTCCTCGATAAGAAAACTGATGGATAAATTTAAAAATGAACATATTAAATGAGGCTGTCCTAAAGCAAGCTTCTGGGAGCCTCTTCTTTTTAAGGAGCATTCTTCGGCTAGAAAATCATGAAAGGAGATCGCATTGGCATTCCCTTCATGTCAAACATCCCTTGGTTAGATAAATAGTAAATATTTTTTTCAAGTAAGGATCGGTTTTATATTCAATAGCCCCTTATCAACTGATGTCTCTATATAACCAACGATCTGATCAAACGTAAATATATTAAGTTTTTCATTTATAACTTCCTGATCATACTCCATATCGCCTAATACGTAAGGGATGAATTGTTCGACATCTTTGGACTTAACCTCTTCCAAATCAAAGATTGCAGGAATAAACTTAAGCATTTTTCTTAATTCATCTGTATACCCATAGTATTCTAATAATTTTCCATTCAGTAATCGGAAATCATTATGGTATAAATTAAATGTTTCTTTATGAGCTTCCATTCTGTTTTTCAGCCAAGCAAGATAAAAACCTTTGAGCCATATATCATCAGCGATTAAATGTGTAAAATATCCTAATATATAATAACTTTCTAATTGCGATTTATATTTATGTAAAAATCCTTTATAATCAATGCTTCTTGAATAATCTTGTACTTCACCTTTAAAGAAATGTGATAAGTCTTTAGGTGAAACAGCATCTGGAGCAATGCCTCCAAGTAAAAATAGTGTTCTATCTTCTATCGACAGACACTCTGCAATTCTATTAGCAATAACCAAGTGCATTATTCTCGAACCCATAATACCCCTCGCCCTTCAATTATTTCTTTAACTTTATGCTTCATAATAAAGAACAACCTAGATGGTGTTATGCTTTTCGTTAGATTGGAAGCTTTAGAATAAATTCTTAACCTCCTTTTCTCTTGCGTAGGAATAACCAAGTACTCCGTTAGATCAAGATCTAATAAACTAATTTTAACATAATATTCCAGTACGAGTCGTAATTTTCTGAAATCAATGGGAAAATAAAAAAGATCGCTCAACTGACGATCTTTCCTGTTTAAACCCTAGAACCCGTAAGCCACTAAGAGTTAGTTATATTTCTCTTTATTTGACCGACTTTGCTAATCATTAGCTTCCCTCCTAATTGTTTTGGTGATTTAACATTTCTACAAACAATCGCAATAATCCTTGTAATCTAAAAATAAAAGGGCAGCCTTTGGTTCTTAGGTGTCTGCCCTTTCGTTCATATTCTATTTATTTATCAACTTTTCAAACATCCAGCACTCATGTACCCTCTTAAATTTACTTTTCATCTCTTCCCGCTCCTCACCCGTGTAAAGCGCAAAGGTAGTCACAGGATATAGTTTAGGAGTTTTCCCCTCAATCATGCCGTTCATTTCATTTCCTTCCATATACACATGAAGGTAGGAATCCACCGCTTGAAATCCATTGTTCCGATACCAGTCCTGGACCCACTCATCGTCTCTCGTCCAGGCTTCTAATCTGCGGATTCCGCCAATGGACGTGCCCCCTAATTTTTCTTATATTCCTCAATTAAAGACAATAGTTTTTCAGTCGGATTTTGGACAGCCTGTTTTCTCATTTCATCGACATACTGATAACGATTCACATATGCTTGCTTAACGAGCTCTACCGCTCCTTTTCCTTTTAAATTTTCATCTTTAATGACTTCCGCATATCCCTGACGTTTAAAATAATCCGCGTTTTGAATTTGGTCTCCTCGACTCTGTGTATCCGGCAGCGGCACTAAAATCATTGGTTTTCGCAAAGCCAATAATTCAAAAATGGTATTAGACCCTGCTCTGGTTAAAACTAAATCTGATATCGCATACAAATGCGGGAGTTCATCTGTGACATATTCATATTGAATATAGCCCTTAACACCTTCTAAACGTTCATCTTTTTTATCCTTCCCGCACAGATGAATGATTTGAAATGTCTGCAGCAGTTCATCTAATTGATCTCTAACAAAATCGTTTATACTCTTTGCACCCTGGCTTCCGCCTGTTACCAAAATCACCGGCTTTCGAGAAGAAAAACCAGTCAATGCAAATCCTTTATCCCTCGAACCTTTAAACAGCTCATCCCTAACGACTGCCCCCAGAAACAATCCTTTTTCCTCTGGGACATGCTTTTTTGTATCCTCAAATGTATAACAAATCTTCGTCGCAAACGGCAGACCAATTCGATTCGCAAGTCCCGGTGTCATATCTGATTCATGAGTAATGATCGGAATTCTAGACCATTTGGCCGCCAAGACGACTGGAACAGATACAAAGCCTCCCTTTGAAAAAACAATGCTGGGCTTAACCTTATTCAAAACCCTTTTAGCCTGTAAAATTCCTTTCCCGACACGGAACATATCTTTGACATTTTCCTTGCTCCAATAGCGTCTGAGCTTACCGGTTGAAATCGCGTGATAGTGGACTTCATTATATTTTTTTATCAGAGTCTCCTCGATACCGCCTTTCGACCCAATATAATGTATATCCCATCCGCGTTCGAGTAAATGGGGTATTAATGTTAAGTTGACGGACACATGTCCGGTTGTGCCTCCGCCCGTTAATACGATCGATTTCATATGTTTAACATCCCTTATGTAGTTTTAATTGGATAAATCCAAAAGAATCCTTTTCAATTCCTCAGGAATAGGCATCCTTAAGTAGAATTCGATCCACTCATCATTTGGCGGATGATTCACTAAGTATTGCCTTAATATGCTGGCTTTTTCAATGCGGCCCATTAATGAATAGGCTACAAACCAAATCACAGGATGACCGATGTTCAAATTTTCCCATCGATGATGAACAACAGAGGGCAATGGTATAAGCCCTTCCTCAGTCTTAATTTTAAAATATCCGATTATTTCAATTGGTTTAGATTCAGCGTCTTTAACTCCAAGCAGAAATTCACTTTTAAATAAAGGATGAGAATCAACAGTCCTCTCCTCAATCTCCCAATTTTTTAAAGCATCCATTACTTTATTTTTTTCACCATCGACAAATACATCCCAGTCTCCCATTTGCACTGAAAAGCCAAGGCTATTTAATAAGCCGCTGCCGCCAATCGAATAGGAAAGACCCGAGCTTTGCAGATCTTCAATCAATTTATATATAAATTTCACTGTGTATTTAATCTCCTTGATCCATCCAGATACCAACACATAGTATAACAGAGAGACAGTCCTGTTTTCACCCCGAAAAAATTAGAGGATACCATATAAATGAAGACCAATTAAAATGATCGCGATATCAGCCATTATATGAAAGATCCATGAGTTTAAAAAGTTTTGCGAGTATGTATTAAGCCAATTAAATAGAATCCCTGCTATAAACAAACCGGCCAATGCTAAAAGCATCAGCTCAAATGAGAACCAGGTGGCAAAAATCGCAGTATGATACACCGAAAATAAAAGGGCTGAAAACACATGGGCAAACACTTTATACTCTGTTTTATACAGATTTAAAAAGAGGAATCCCCGAAAGTAAAACTCCTCCATTAAAGAATTACCGAAGGTTACGTAAATGGCAACAAAAATAAAAATTTCCGGCGTTATTTCAGACCGCACTTGCAAATCATACATGATAGCGTCTGTATCGATTATTTTCCTCAAGAACCAATACGCAATTAGAATAATGCCAAAAGCAAGGCTGCCGAATAATAAACCCAGCCGTAAGCTTTTCCACCTTACCTTTTGAATATTAAAAGATTCCTTTACAGACAGCTTTAAAATATATTTAATGTAAAATATAGGAATTACGAGGAAGAAAAAGGCTTTAGAAGCGGTTTTGATAAAATAATTAACATCTAAAACCTGTTCAATCACAAAAAGAATACTGCAGCTGCAGAGTGCAATGATGCACACTTGGACGATATGGTTTCGCGTCATGTAACTCAACCCTCATATTTGTTTAGAAAATGTAATATTTCAATCATATCCTTATCTTACCAAATAATGTCGACTAAGTATCCCACTATTTCAATAGAACTTCTATAGTATGTCTCTTTTACATTTTGATTACAAACCTTGTCTTTAGCCTTTCTATTTGAAAAATACCAACAATTGCTATCGAAGTTTACCCCCAAAAATGCTAACTTACAAATAGAACTGTATAAAAGATATAGGACTTGAAAACTGCAAAAGAAAAGGTTGTGTAAGTAGAAATGTTCACGAATGCAGAGATTGGTATTGATTTAGGTACTGCTAACATATTAGTATATAGCAAAAGTAAAGGAATCGTTTTGAATGAGCCGTCAGTAGCAGCGATCGATTTAGAATCGAAACAAGTATTGGCTGTCGGAACGGAAGCAAAGAATATGATCGGAAAAACGCCTGGAAGAATTGTTGCGATCCGCCCATTAAAGGATGGTGTTATCGCTGATTATGATGTGACAACAAGCATGTTAAAAATGATCTTCAAAAAAGCCAGCCGTAAAATGGGAGTATCCTTACGCAAGCCTACTGTAGTAGTCTGCACGCCATCCGGTTCAACATCTGTCGAACGCCGCGCGATTCAGGATGCTGTTCGCAATTGCGGAGCTAAAATTGTTCATTTAATAGAAGAACCGGTTGCAGCCGCGATTGGGGCGGACCTGCCAGTAGATGAACCGGTAGCCAACGTTATTGTTGATATTGGCGGAGGAACCACAGAGGTCGCCATCATCTCCTTCGGCGGTGTGGTTTCCTGTAATTCGATTCGACTTGGCGGGGACAAGCTCGACGAAGATATTATCCAATATGTAAGAAAAAAATATAATCTGCTCATTGGGGAACGGACCGCTGAACAAATCAAAATTGAAATTGGGTATGCGCCAATTGATCATGCGGAAATGACGATGGATGTTCGCGGACGAAACCTTGTAACAGGACTTCCAAAAACCGTTACTCTCCACTCTACCGAAATTCAAGAAGCGATGAGGGAAAACCTCATGAAAATTTTAGACGTAATCCGTGCTACATTAGAAACAAGTCCGCCTGAGTTAAGCGGGGATATTGTGGATCGAGGTGTGATTTTAACTGGCGGCGGCTCCTTGATTAACGGAATGCAAGAATGGCTGTCACAAGAAATCGTAGTTCCAGTCCACCTTGCGCCAAGCCCGCTCGAGTCTGTAGCGATTGGAACCGGCCGTTCATTGAAATTTATTCATAAAATCCAAAAAGCGGCTAGATAAGCCATTAGAAAAGACGCTTGGATCTGAAATGCACCCCCAATTGTTGATATTTGTGTCCAACAACTGGGGTGCAGTTCAATTTATTCCAGGCGTTTTTAACTATTATACATATAGTATTATTGACGTGGTGCAAATAACATCACCGATACACCTATTAACAGATCCCGGCCCCTATCCAATCAAATGAATCAGGTGTTTTTTTATCAATTCCCCATCCCCATAGAACAGATAGAACAATAAACACCCCACCGTAAGCAGCATAACTTTACCGAATGATGGAAAGGCTTGAAATGCCAAATCTTTATTATCCCACTCATGTTCTTTTTCTTTAATTTACTAGATAATTGATGCGAATTAGGAGTTGTAAACTGTTGGCTTTTTGTATGATAAGATCTATAATCTATCTGAGTTAATCATTCCATAATATATTAAATCTTCATATCGATTTTCTTTCCTTACATGGTCAATTAATATCCCTTCTTTTTTCATGCCTAATTTTTGCATAACTCTTCCTGAAGCTGGATTTGAATGAAAGTAACGAGCAAATACTTTATGGTATTGCTTTTCAACAAATGCAAATTGTAAAATAGCTTGCGCTGCCTCCGTAGCATATCCATTTCCCCAAAATTCTTCACCAATCCAATAGGCTATTTCACCATTATTAAACTTTTGGTTGTTAGATAGCGCTATCGCTCCATATAATTCTCCGCTTTCCTTATCTGTAATAGCAAATTCATATAATTTATTATCATTAAAATTATCAAGATGAAGTTCAATCCAGGATAAAGCATCCTCTATAGAATATGGATAAGGCAGGTACAATGTATTTTTATAAATATTATAATTATTACAAAGTCTAGCAACAGCTCCTGCATCAGATTTTTGCAATAGTCTAAGTACTAGCCTATTAGTGGTAATTGTTTTATTTTGATTATCGTATTTCATAAGAAATCCTCCCTGCATCATATGAGGTAGTACTAATATCGAGAAATTAATTTCTTAATCAATTCTCTGTATATTGACGTTACGTGCCTAAAACAACGTTTAGGAGCCCCCTCAAAATTCCAACAATTTAACATTAGTTATTTTCAAGTAATTCTTGCCTTTAATTTATAAGGAAAGCATCAATAATATTGAATATTTTTTTGTTTATTACCTATCCTACTTTTTAGGAGGTGGTGTTCTAAAATGAAAAAACAAGAAAAATCAAAAGATATTGGTCAAAAATCAGAATCAATGAATTCTATGGATCAGGGATTAAACTTAATTGTTCAGACAGTTAATAATGCGACTGGTCTTGACAAGGGGAACGATGGAAAAGTTGATAAAGATCATAATTAATTTATAAGTTTAAACAAATCCAATCTACCCTTACAAACGGCTCACGTGCAATGTTTCACAATGTTATGTTATCTCTTATTCAATTCGTATTCACTACATTAAATCAGATTTTTAATTTTTGGTTTTTGTTGGACTTCTAAATGAAATAATAAAGGTGGTCCCTTGATTCAATTGGCTATTAACTTGAATAGTTCCCTTATGGTTTTGAATGATTTTATAGCTCACCATAAGCCCTAAGCCATTTCCATCCTGCTTTGTTGTAAAAAAAGGCTCTCCCAGTTTTTTAACCTGGTCGGTTTCCATTCCTATACCTTCATCCTTTATTGTGATTGAAATATCTTGAGCTGTCCTTTCAATCAAAATATATATTTTACCTCCGTTAGGCATAGCCTCAATGGAATTTTTTAATAAATTTAAAAATACTTGTTTTAATTGATTTTTTTCACCGGAAATCACTATTTCCTCTATTGGAAATTTGTATTCAATATATACATTCTTCAGAATTGCTTCGGGCTCGAGAAAATTAATGACACTGGTTAATATACTCTTTATATTACAATCACTGAAGTATATCTGATGAGGTCTGGCAAAGACCATGAATTCGCTGACTATAAAATTAATCCGATCAATTTCATCAAGGAAGGTGTTTGCATAGTGTGGATCTAGTCCGTCATTTTTCAGAAGCTGTACAAAGCCGCGGATAGTGGTTAACGGGTTTCGTATTTCGTGGGCGATGCCCGCCGCCAATTCGCCAATCATCGCGAGTTTCTCGGTTTTACGTAATGCTTCTTCCGCATTCCTTTTTTCAGTAATATCATATTGTATGGAAATATGTTTGTAACGCTCTCCATTTGAATCCACAAACGGAATGATAGTTGTATCTAGCCAATACTTAGTCCCATCCTTCGCTTGATTAAGAATGTCTCCTTTCCACACCTCTCCACCTTGGATCGTTTCCCATATTTCATTGAAAAATGAAGGTGGATGAAAGTTAGAAGAGTATATATCATGTTTTCTCCCTACTAATTCTTCTCTAGTATACTTATATAAATTGCAAAAATTATCATTTGCATATAAAATGTTATCTTCGCGACCCGTAATTGCAAAAATGGTGGCTTCATTTAAGACTCTCTCTAAATCTGCCAGTTCTCTAAGTGTCATTTTTAAGTCCTCTTTCGACTCATCTAAAGCGTGTTTAATGAATGATAGTTCCTCATTGTAAATATTCAAAAGTGTTTTGGAAATAAGCTGGTATAAGTATTCAATTATTTTAATCACTTCAAAAAAGCTATCTATAGAAATCCTTTTTTCATGAATTTCTAGTTCAAGCACATCCATAATCGAACAACGCGTTAGATAAACAAAATTGATAGATTGATCCAGGGCAGCTTTAGATTTGATTAATTTATGACCGAGAACTTCAACAAAGGAAATTAGGTTATTTTTGTGTTTTACATCCTGACTGATCAAAAACTCCCCTATATGAATGAATAGGTTTTCCTCTGAAATATTTGGAAAATCCACTTCGTTGAATAGTGGGTTATAAAAATTTTCTTCACCTATTGGCGTCTTAATTCTTTGAAATTTATCTCCACTTAGTTCTTTTATCTTCCTGCCAATATACTCAATTTGATTGTTCATCTTATCCCTCAAAATAGTGTATTTTTACCTAATATTTGGACAAAATAGGACAAAATACCTTCTTTTTTCTAAAATTTATGTATGGGTCAATAGCTTTAAAATTAAGTTATTAAAATACAGACACAGTCCTAATTTTTAAGAACTGAAAACCTCAGATTAAAATGGAAAAAATAATTTATTTGGTAAAATTTATTTATTCCTACTTAAATTTCTTTTCCAACTCTCCTGCTCCGTCAGCAATAACTTCATCAAAAAAAGCGTTAATCCATTTTTTGAATTAACGCTTGCCACTAACTGATTATCTTATTTGTATTTTTTTATATTGAGTTCTTCTTTTAGATACAAGTGATTTTTTCCTCTTTATCATAGCCTTAATATTATCTATGTGCCCTTCTTGCAAAATCGACAAATCTGAACTTGTCCAAGCGGTGTCTTGATTCTGTATACTGAAAAAGCGAGGCATCTTCTAAATAAACATAATTTTTCACGACCACAACATGATCAAAGCCCTCAATATCCAAATAGGAGCGGTCCTCATCCGTACACGGTTCGACTACAATCTCCTTTTTGGCAAAACTGATTTGAAGCTTTAATTCCCGCTCTAAATACTCATAAATCGATTGCTCACATATTTCTTTAGTTAAAAGGGGAACATAATCTTTTAGAAGAAAGTCCCGGTCTAAGATAATGCGTTCCCCTTGTATCTCTCTCGATCGTATTACTTTCCAAACCTCTGCGTCAGGCTTTATCTGAAGCTGTTGCTGTAACAATTCATCAGGGTGAATCAAACCAAAATCATAAACAATCGTTTTGGTATCTCTTCCTAATGATTGTTGCAGCTCTTTAAAGCTCACCAATCCAGATACAGGGAAGCTCATTTTTTTTACATCTAAAACAACTGAACCCTTCCCTTTGATTTTTTGAATATATCCGTTTTGCGCCAGTAAATTTAACGCCTTCCGGATCGTTTCTCTTGATGTTCCAAACTGTTGTGAAAGTTCGTTTTCCGAGGGGAGAATGGCATTGGTTTTATAGAATCCTCTTTGAATATCTTGTACAATTTGTCGATATATAGGAGCATATTTACTTTCCTTCAATTTCATCACCTACCCGTATTTTACCACGTAACTTTGTATGTTCTACTCTTAATGAAGGAAACCCGCGAAAAGATGGGGGGAATTTATATGATTCAAGTTCTGATTCGGACTACACAAAATAAAGTGATTTCCGGGAATTCAGTAAAGGAATTGGAAAGGCAGGATATAGAATGGTTTTGGGTTGATTTTAATCAGCCTAATGAGCTCGAAATTACTGAACTAGAAAATACCTTTCACTTTCATCCTTTAGCGATTGAAGATTGTATATCGATTCGCCAGCGCCCAAAATTGGACTATTATGATGGCTATCATTTTTTGGTTACGCATCGATTAAATCCTGAAACGTTCGAAAAAGAAGAATTAAATTTTTTTGTATCCGACCATTCTATTGTGACTTATCATGAACATCCCTCTCCTGAAGTGAATGATGTGACGAGACGTTTTCTCCATGCAGCCAATCCGGAAGAATGGAACAGCTATTACGTATTGCATCAAATTCTAGATAAAATTGTGGATGATTATTTTCCGATTGTCTATTTATTAGAGGACGAAATTGACAAGATTGAAAATCAGGTTGACCGAACGGGAATGCAGGAACTGCTGGAAAGACTATTTGACATTCGTCATTACCTTTTGACTTTGCGTCATACCGTTCATCCAATGAGGGATTTATTATATCGGATTATTAATTCAACGAAAGTTTTAAAAGTAGATGTAAGAAAGGAATACTTTTCTGATATCCATGACCACCTATTAAAGCTTGCAGAAATGATAGAATCCAACCGTGAAATTACCAATGATATTCGTGACAGCTATATGTCTTTAAATTCCCATCAAACGAACCATGTAATGAAGGTACTTACCTTAGTAACCACTATTTTTATGCCTCTAACCTTTCTTGCAGGAGTCTATGGCATGAACTTTCAATACATGCCCGAATTAACATGGCGCTACGGCTATTTCGTCACTGTCCTTGTCATGATTTTAATTGGCTATGGCATGTATCTTTGGTTTAAGAAAAAAGGGTGGTTTAGTTAAAAAGGGGCGGTCTCGCAGTAAAGACTGCCCCCTCTTTCTCTTATTTCATATGATAAACCAGTGATTCATATGGACGTATCGTCATATCTCGGAGGATATTTTCTGAATCCTTATAATTAGAAAGAATTAGCCCAGCCTTTTCTTTTTCAGAATCCAATTCAGCTGGAACTTCAAAAGATACTTCTTTTCCATAAAAATTATTAACTACTGCTAACTTCTCATTTCCCATTGATCTTACATAGACATATAATTCTGGGTGATCCGCTAATAGAAGCTGATAATCGCCAAAGGTGATAATATCTAATTCTTTACGTAAACGAATCAGCTTTTGGTAATGATAAAAAATCGAATCCTCGTCGTTTAATGCCTGTTCCGCATTGATTTTTTTATAATTATTAGCAACTGGAATCCATGGTGTTCCAGAAGTAAAGCCAGCGTTAGGCGAGTCATTCCATTGGACAGGTGTACGGGAATTATCGCGTGACTTATGTTTCAAAATCTCTAGAATGCCCTCTTCCGACTGTCCTTGTTCCTTCATCATTTTAAACATATTTAACGATTCCACATCACGGTATTGATCAATCGAATCAAACTTCGGATTCGTCATCCCGATTTCTTCACCCTGGTAAATATATGGTGTTCCCTGCATCATATGGATTGCTGTAGCCAGCATTTTTGCTGATTCCTTATGATATTCCCCGTCATTCCCGTATCTCGAAACGATTCTTGGCTGATCATGATTACACCAGAAAAGAGCATTCCAGCCTCCGCCTTTATGCATTTCAATTTGCCAGGTGGATAAAATCTCTTTTAGCTTCAGAAAATCGAAATCGGTGATCGCCCATTTTTCACCATTTGGATAGTCTACTTTTAGGTGATGGAAATTAAAGGTCATACTTAATTCTTTACTTTCCGGGTTCGTATAGCGAATACAGTTATCTATCGTCGTCGATGACATTTCTCCAACTGTCATGCTGTCATATTTGGAAAAGACCTCCTGATTCATCTCTTTCATGAATTCATGAACTCGAGGACCATCTGTATAAAATTTCCTGCCATCGCCTGGAGGTAAAAAGCCATCATCGTCCGGGAAGCTTTGATCCTTCGAAATGAGATTAATCACATCTAATCGGAAGCCATCAACACCTTTTTTAAACCAGAAATGCATCATTTCATAAACATCCCGGCGTACCTCTTCATTTTCCCAGTTTAAATCTGCTTGGGTCACATCAAACAGATGCAGATAATATTGTCCTGTAGCTTCATCATATTCCCAGGCAGATCCGCCAAATTTTGACTGCCAATTGGTCGGCGCTTCTTGGCCAGGTTTAGGATCCTTCCAAATATAAAAGTCCCGATAGCGATTATTTTTGGAGCTGCGGGAGGCTTGAAACCATTTATGTTCAGTAGAAGTGTGGTTGACGACAATATCCATGATAATCTTTATATCACGCTGATGAGCTTCCTCAAGCAGGGTATCAAAATCCTCCATCGTCCCGTACTCTTCATGAATTTTATAATAATCACGTATATCATAGCCGTTGTCCCGTTGTGGAGAGTCGTAGATTGGAGTTAGCCAAATGACTTCGACCCCTAGCTTGTTAAGATAATCCAGTTTTTTAATAATTCCCTGGAGATCGCCAACCCCATCACCTGTTGTATCATAGAAGCTTTTCGGATAAATCTGATAAACAACGCTTTTTTTCCACCATGGTTGTGTTTGTTCCATGTTGATTACACCTGCCATATATATTCTTTGTTTTGAATACTGCTCTAATAGATAGGCTTTTCGCATACTTTATTGTTTTTTAATGGATGCAAACATGTCCTTCCAGTTCGCTCCAGACACAAGATTCCCAGGGGAGGAAGTCGAGCCTCCTCGGCTTTGCCTGCGGGGTCTCATGCCCTACCTCTTCTTTCTGCAGGACAAGGAACAATTCGGCAGCATAAGCATCGCACGAAGAAAATGCGAATGCGTTTTATGAGGACTCAGGGTGTCTTCCGCACCATTCCACTACAGTTTAAAAAATATACTTCAGGCAGCAACAATCATTGCGAAAACAGCCAATAGAAAATAGGGGAGAATTCATGCTCTCCCCTGATTTTTTTGATTATGCCTGAAATTCCTGCTTCTTAATTTTTGCAAATAGATAGGTCAATACGAATGGAAGAACAATCGAGATCAGCATACCCATCGCGAAGACTAGCCAATATTCTTGCATAATGGATAAAATACCTGGTAAGCCCCCTACTCCAATTGAAGTGGCTCTAACGCCAAAGAAGGAAATAAAGGCACCGGCAATCGCTGAAGAGGCAATTGCACTAATAAAAGCAAAGCGGTAGCGCAGGTTTACACCAAACATGGCTGGTTCCGTGATTCCCATATAGGCTGAAATCCCAGCTGTTAAAGCTAAACCGCGAAGCTTCTCATTTTTCCGTGCCAACACCATCACAGCTAGTGCGGCAGAACCTTGGGCAATGTTTGACATAACCAAAATCGGCCATAAGAATGTTCCATTGCCGGTACCGATTAACTGCAAATCAATTGGCAGGAAGGTATGGTGCATTCCAGTAATAACGAGCACTGCATATAAGCCGCCGTATAGTAAACCGCCAATAATTGAGAAGTTATCAAAAACCATCACCATGACATCAGTTATTACATTTCCGATCGCAAAAGTAATCGGTCCAATTGCGATAAAAGCAGCAAACCCAGTAACTAATAATGCTACAGGTCCGACAACAAGCAATTGAATCGAGTCATGGACACGTTTTTTCAAAAAGATTTCTAACTTTGCAAGTAAATAGGAGGCAACAAGAACTGGCAATACCTGTCCCTGATAACCCACTTTCTCAATGGTTAGGCCTAATATATTCCAAGTCGGAATCTCTCCGGTCTGTAGTGCACTACCATAGCCCCATGCATTTAAAAGGTCTGGGTGGACAAGCATGGATCCTAATACGATCCCAAGAATCGGACTGCCGCCAAACTTCTTAACAGCAGACCAGCCAATAAGGGCAGGCAGGAAAGTAAAGGCCGTATTCGCAATCAGGTTGATAATCCCTGCTAAATCAGCCCATTGCGGATGTACTGCTATAACCGACGTGCCTTCATAAAATAAATCATTTGCCGTTAAGAGATTGTTAATCCCCATTAAAAGACCGGCAGTCACAATGGCTGGTAAGATCGGAATAAAAATATCAGCTAGTGCTTTTATCGCTCGTTGTAACGGATTTAGTTTTTGGGCAGCCTGCTCTTTAATATCTTCCTTCGAGGCTTGCTCTATCCCTGTTTGAGCAGCTAACTCGTTATATACTTTGTCAACGGTTCCCTGTCCAATAACGACCTGGAACTGTCCATTGGCAGAAAAAGATCCTTTTACAACATCTATATTTTCGAGCTTTTCTTTATCGACTTTTTCATCGTCTTTTAAAGCAAATCGTAAGCGTGTGACACAGTGAGTTGCGCCTGCAATATTTTCTTTGCCCCCAACAGCCTCAACTATTTCTCGGGCTGAATCTTTGTATTCACTCATGATGTCCCCTCCCGTAATCGTTTTCATTTTAAGGAATATTTTGCCTCATCCCCGCTGTTTTATGATGGGATCATATATAGTTTAACTTGTATATACATGTTATGAATTAATTGTATTCTTGTATATACAAGTTGTCAACGAAAATGTTTACGCTTCCAAAAAGAACCGTTTGTGCGTTGTAAAGAGTGATTTCGGTTTATAGACCAAAATTTTGACTGATAGAGCACGAGTTTGACCTATAGAAATTAATTTTGACCGATATAACACAAATTTCACCCGTAGAAACAAGTTTTGACCGATAGAACTTCCAGTTTGAACGATAGAATCCCGTTTTTCACCGATAGACACCCCGATCTGACCGATAGAAACCATTTTTGACCGATAGAACACAAATTTCACCGATAGAAACCATTTTGACCGATAGGCTGCTTGGACAAATTCACACAATTTTTACCCTGTCTGAGAATAAACAAAAAGAAAACACTTGGACGCTTTTCCAAGTGCTTTATCAATACATTTTATTCAAATAAAAAAGGACCTTCGCCATATCTGTTTAAGATATCAGAGATATAGCCATTTTTTACAGGCTGGAGAAAAACAAGTGCAGCATTTTTCAATTGAATTTCAAACCCTTTCCCAAACCAATCTTCTTTAGTTACTACCTTCTTTTCTTCAAACGGGAAAAAGTAGTACCATTTATTTAATGAAGCAGCTGCATTATGCACCGCGTAGTAGACTTTTGATATTGATAAATTATGATCGATTAGTCCTTGTTTTTCTAAATCGTTTTTTCTCTCCGTATCGGTTTGTCCCCATTCAATTAGAAATGGAAGCTCCATCGTTCCCGCTTTTTGTTTCAAAAACAGCATTTTCCATGTCAGCGTAACCCCGTCACTTCGAGTCCTTCTTCCGTCAAACAGCTGATGGGGAATATTCTTTTCGCTAAAACCGCGCGCGATCTCATCCATGTTATATGTACGAAGAGCAATCTGTCCAAGGTGGTCCCCAGCGGATGCTTTTTTCAACAAATGATGGACAAGGGGATTTTCGGCCTTCTCAGCGATTTCTCGATCTTCAATCGCTAACCATTCGATATAGGTGAGATTCGGTGAATAAAGCAAACTGTTATATGTCCCCCAATCAACATGACTGCCGCCTCTTTTTACAGGGATCCCTTCTTTATTTAACATCTCGGTTTTCGAATCTAAATCCTTATAAACAAACTGTACGAGGTGATCCAAAAAAAGATCCATTGACTCCTCTCCTCTCTTTTAAAAAGAGTATATCACTAACAAATAAATAATCAGACCATAAACCCTTCGTTTTTTTATTTCAGCAATCTTCATGATAAAATAAATTAGATATGGTTTTAATAAAACAAATTACGGGTAAATAAAATAGCTGATTCTTTCTTTACCCAATAATAAATGAGGTGTAACCATGACACTGCTTAATGAAATCCTTACGTATAATGAACAGTTTGTAGAAGAAAAACAATATGAAGCTTACACAACAACCAAATTTCCTAATAAAAAAATGGTTATTCTCACTTGTATGGATACAAGATTAGTTGAATTGCTGCCGAAAGCAATGAACCTAAAGAATGGCGACGTCAAAATTGTAAAAAATGCAGGAGCTTCTGTTAATCATCCATTCGGAAGCGTAATGAGGAGTATTTTAGTCGCTATCTATGAGTTACAGGCTCACGAAGTTTTAGTCATTGGGCACCATGATTGTGGCATGACTAAAGTAAACAGTCCTGATACCATAAAAAAAATGAGGGATCGCGGAGTCTCTGACCAAACCCTTGAAACGCTCAATTATTCAGGGATTAACGTTGAGCAATGGCTTAAGGGCTTTGACAGTGTTGAAGAAAATGTTAAAAACAGTGTGGATATGATTAGAAATCATCCTCTCATGGACAAAAAAGTCCCTGTCCATGGTCTTGTTATTGACCCGGAAACAGGGAAGCTTGATTTAATTAAAGAAGGCTATAATTTCTAAAAAGCAGTTCCTTCTGGGACTGCCTTTTTTACTATTAGCAAACCCTATGATTTGACACGAGTGCTGATTATGTTTAGTTTTAGGCATAATATTGTATAAAAGGGGGGACAAACTATGGAACTGCCTGTTTCGCTTGAATTATTAAAGGAAGTTGGAATTAGTCTAGCCATTATCGTAGTTTTTTTATTGCTTAGAAAACTGTTCACTACATATGTTTTCAAATTTATCACGGGACTCGTTAAAAGAAAATCAACAGAAGTCGTGTTTCATATTCTCCTTGCCTTCGAAGGGCCATTAAGATGGCTATTTGTATTGATTGGGATATTTTTAGCCATTGATCAGCTATCATTCATGAAGGAGCACATGTGGGTTGTGATTCGGCTATTTAGAGCCAGTATCATCGCTCTCTTAGCCTGGGGATTCTATAATTTAACGGATGCTTCCTCGCTTATCTTTCAAAAAATTAATAAGCGATTTAACCTTGAAATGGATATGATGGTGGCTCCATTTTTATCAAGGATTGCCCGGTTTATCATTATCGCTCTAGCCCTCAGTGTAATCGCGCAGGAATTTGATTACGATGTAAATGGATTTATTGCTGGTCTCGGTCTCGGCGGTTTAGCTTTCGCACTTGCGGCTCAGGATACGGTTAAAAATGTTTTTGGCGGGTTTGTCATTATTACTGAAAAACCATTTACGATTGGAGACTGGATCAAAACGAAAAGTGTTGAGGGGACGGTTGAAGATATTTCTTTCAGAAGTACGATCGTTCGAACGTTTGCACAAGCACTTGTAACCGTTCCTAATTCCACGCTTGCTAATGAAGCTATTACGAACTGGTCGAAGATGGGGAAAAGGCAGATCACTTTTACCCTGCCGATTTCAGGTCAAGCCTCCCCAGAAAAACTGAACCAATTTATAGAACGGATCCGGGACTACCTAAAAAATAATGATGACATTCACCAAGAAACCATCTTTGTCACGTTTGACCTGATTGAAAGTGGAAATTACGAAGTGTTTTTCTATCTCTTTACAAAAACCACTGTATGGGGCGAATTTTTACAAATTAAAGAACAATTGAACTTTGAAATTCTTCGTATGTTAGAGGAAGCAAACATTGAACTTGCCTATCCGACCCGCTCGCTGTATTTGGCAAATATGGAAGAACCTCATTTTTCTACAGAAAAGGATGCATAGCTTTTCCGAATAGAAGAGAGTAGGGCGCCAAAGCATAAGGGACTGCAATACGCACTTGATGCTGAAACGGCTTTTAATAAAAAGAAATTTGAAGAGGCCGAAAAGTTTGGTGAGCTTGCAATTTCCTCATCGGCTGGACTGCAAAAATTGATCTTCGTTAAATCCTTAGAGTATCAAAGGAATAACATGGACCTTAAATTCTCTTTTTGATAAATGCTAAAAAAAATGGATAGGAGTTCTATCTAAAAAAGCCTTCCAAAACAAAACTTGGAGGGCTTTCATTTTACAAGGGAATGTTTAAAAGCATAAATAACAGCTTGCGTCCGGTCTTGAACATCTAACTTACTGAGAATGTTACTTACATGAACCTTAGCTGTCTTTAAGGCGATAAATAATTCATCCGCAATCTCCTGGTTCGTCTTCCCTTGAGTCATCAGAAGCAGAATTTCCATTTCCCGCTCTGTCAATTCTTCATGAGGAAGACGTTCATTGCCTTTTCGCATTTTTGACATGACTTTCCCCGTCACTTCTGGTTCTAACACCGTTTGCCCATGAAAGGTCGAACGAATCGCTTCTGCAATCTCACTTGCTTTTGAAGTTTTTAATAAATAGCTAGTAGCACCGGCCTCAAGCGCCGGATATACCTTATCATCATCAAGAAAACTCGTTACAATAATAATTTTTGCTTCTGGCCATGCTTTGATAATTTCTCGTGTTGCTTCAATGCCGTCCATTTCCTTCATGACTAAATCCATTAAAATAATATCCGGTCTTAACTCTAGTGCCATTAGCACAGCTGTTTTGCCATTATCGGCTTCTCCAATAACTTCTATATCAGGCTGGGCCGATAAATAAGAAGAGACACCAATTCGTACCATTTCATGGTCATCGACAAACAATATTCTAATCATTCCCATCACCTTCTTCTTTTACCTTAGGGATTCTAACCTCTAACTTGGTTCCTTGATTCGGAATACTAACAATTTTACATAGGCCGCCAAGTTCAACTGCCCGTTCATACATATTTTGTAAACCATACGACCCTGTTTTGGACTCTTCCACGTTAAATCCTACTCCATCATCTGCGACCCGCAATATAATGAGGTCATCTCTTTCTATAAATAATACTTCCAGCGATTTCGCTTTAGAATGACGGAGGGTATTCGAGATAGATTCTTGGAATATCCGGAAAAGATGATCTTCTACTCCCTTATCTAAATGCAAAGGCTCTAGCTTCCAAGTAATTTCCATTGGGACTTTTAAGGATAGCTCTTGGAGAAGTTCTTTCATTCCTTCATGTATCGTTTTTCCTTTCAGGGCTACCGGCCGCAGGTGAAGGAGCAGGGCTCTCATTTCCATTTGCGATTGCTGAATCATCCCCTCTACCAGCTTTAGCTGTTTTGCCTCCCAGTCTTCTGGGTCAGACTTCGTTTCTGTTATGGCTGACATCATCATCGAAGCAGCAAATAACTGCTGACTGACCGAATCATGTAGCTCTCTTGCTAACCGCTGTCTTTCTTGGAACACCATTTCTTCGATTACTTTTTCTTGGTCCGCCGCTTTTTCATTAGCCAGTTTTTGTGACATTTTTGTTTGTTCAGCTATATGTTTCTGAATTCCTTCCATCCGGCCCCAAATAGGCTCTAGCTCTGGGATTTTATGAGGTTTTTCAAGACTTACCTGCTTTCCTTGTTCTAACAGATAAAGACCCTTTTCTACGTTGCTTAACTGATTTCTCCAAAAAAGACCAGAAAATATTCCGACGATGATCGCTAATAGAATGCAAAGCCCAGGTACAAATGTAATAAAAGGCATATCGAGAATTTTTGTTTCCCATAGTAATGACCACTCTTCTAATGGAAAATAGAAGAAAATCGCGGCCGTTAATAAGGCCATCACTCCAAGGCTTACGCCAATACACATCATCACATGTCGCATAATGGTACTCATAATCGCTTCACCTCTAGTTTTCCAAGAAACATGGTGGTGACGATTTTTATTTTCTGAGTGGCTTGCCCATATTCAGGAGTTTGATAGATCACATTTGCCGAAAAAACCTTTTCCTCTTTTTGCTCAAAAATATCAAAGGTTCCGGCCACTACTGAATGACTGGCCTGAACTTCTAAATCATAGGGAACATAGATTTGAACATTCCCAATAATATTGCGAATCATAATAACCGATTCACCTTTCGGCAAAACGGTATTGGTTAAATCAATAATCGTATCCCCGATCCCTGCCTGAATGTTAATATCATGCCATTCATAGACTGTTTCAGGAGTCCTTTGTCTGCCAATCAGGACATTTCGGAATAAGGGGCTCCTGTTATAGAGTGGAGAAGAACTGCTTTTTAAAGATTCCACCTCATGAATAATCGGTTTAATCGGTGTCGGCTGCTGTTTCGATCGGCCGTACTGCAGCAATATATAAAAAATCGCTATGAATAGCAGGATTCGAAAAGCAAAGGAACTTAAAAATCCGATAATTAAACTAATGACTCCAAACCAAAATAGAATTTTCCCTGACATCCGCGGGGACCACTTTCGCCCCCAATAAATGAAAAACACAGATATGGCAATGGAGAAGATAAACCCTGGATTAAAAAAAGACATCTCGAGGATGAGCATAATAATCAGTGCAATTACCGCATATTTAAAGATGTCAGATTTCTTTTCAAAATTCACAGGTCTCTCCTCCTTTCTATGCTGATAAAGATAAAAGGGTTAAAGGCGTAGCAACCTACGCCTCTTTACCTCACTTTTTAGAATACCATGTTTTTCTTATTGAACTGTACTAGATTCTTCTTTTTTTAGCTCTTTTTCTAGCTGTGCAATTTTAGCATCAATTGTATTCCGGTGATAGTCAGAATTAATTCTATATTCTAACCGGTCTAAATAATTTTCCAGCTCGCTAAATTTGGAGAATGGCTGACTAGAAGAATATGAAGTAGAGTCGAGCATTTTATTGATTTTCATATGAGCACGTGTCATGTTTTCGCGACCCATAAGCTCCATCCGCTTGATGTGCATATCCTTGAGTTTATGCTTCATTTCTTCATATTTACGCTCAAGTTCAACTAACTGCTGAAGCACTTTGGTGCGCGCCTCTTTTAAGCGAGCCACTCTTTCTTCATACATGCGAAGCTCTGCTGCAGCAAACTGATGAAGCTCCTGATCCCCTGCTTTTGTAGCCACATCAGCTTGATGTGCGCGTTTTTCCATCAGTTCAACAGCATGATGATATTCGCGGGAAAACTCATCCTTTAGCATATATTGACGTTCTAAAAGCTTGCGGACTTTTTCAACCTCTTGCTCACATTGGCGAAGATATTGATTTAAGGAAGCAATCGGATTCTTTTGCTCTTTTTGATCTAAAATCTCATGAAAATCGGCAGCTACTGAATTTTTAATACGGTCCCATAAATTTGTCATATTAAATCTCTCCTTTAATTAATAATGTTTTTTAAGCTCTGACCATTCTCTTTCAAAATTGACAAATGGATCATCAACTTCGTCACGGGTGACTTCTTTTTCCTTGTTCCATTTCTTATAGACTAGGAAAAGGACTACGATGGCCACCACTCCAATGAGCGCTGGAACATTGGACAAGGTTGCGGATAAGAAAACCAAGCCAATGATTGCCCATAAAATCTTTTTACCTGTTGATTCTGCCTTGATAAATTCCTTAGCAGAGTAGTATAGGATGACGACACTTATCGCAAAGCCCACCAGCGGTCCTAATGCACCGAGTAAAACAAGGATGGCAATACCACCTGTCAGCAATAGCAAGAATTTTTTCATCTTTATTTCCTCCTTTCGGATTGCTGCATTTCCTTTATGTCTCTATCTTAACTACCATCTTGTTTTCTTATAATGAGCCTCAGCTATATTTTGATATAGGACTTGAGGCTTAGTTGGGGTCAGACTCCTTAAAAAAAGGCTTCTTTCGCATAGTTTGTTGTTAAGCGGAGATCAGAGAGATTGGAGCATGGAAACAAGAATTTTGAGCAAAAATTTAGATTTTGGAGCGGTACCTTTTAGCCTGAAGTCTGAAAAAATTTGGGCTTAATCATTAAATATTGGGCGCGAATCACAATTTTTGGGCGGGTCTTTGACTTATTTGGGCGGGTTCTTCAATTTTTTGGGCGCTCGTGCCTAGTAATTGGGCGTTTCTCCTGATTAATTGGGCGGGGAATTTTGTAATTGGGCTTCCCCAATAATATTTGGGCGAAAATCTCGATAATTGGGCGGACACCATAATATTTTGGCGGCAATCAAAATATCGGTCAGGGAACAAAAGAATTGGGCGGGTATTCTTAATGATTCTTTAAGATTTGTTAATGACTCCTGTTTTTACAACTAAGCAATAAAAAAGCAGCTGAGCAAGATCCGCCAGCTGCCTTAGCTTATTCAGCGCACTTTAAATTTTTTTGCGTAATAGACTGAATATCCGATAATAACAGGAGTCAAAAAAATTGTAGGTAAGAACCATAGAAAAACATTAACGGTTTCTATATTTAATAGCCTCGGTGCACCAAACACCATAAAAGCTGTAATGGTCGCGATACAGCACCCTAGCATGCCCGCCAGATGTTCAAACCACCAATGCATTTTTTTCACGGGCTTGCGAAGCCAATAGATTAATTGAGTACTTCCCAAAAAGATTCCTACAAGCGGAAACCAAGTGATCAATGGTGATTGAATCATCCAGCCATAAATTCCGATTGCAATGCCCGATAAAATCAGCAATAACGGGAAAGATAGATCCAATAGATTTCGATGCATAGCTGTCCGTTTCTTATATTTTAACACCCGGATTCCATAAAAGGCTGTTGCTCCGCTCAAGATCGAGATAAAGATAAGAAACCACGAGAACGAAACGATTCCCAGTTCATCACTAGTAATGATCCGATATATTCCCATATATAGTGCGGTTATAGAAACAGTGCCCATTCCAGCCACATATACCCAGCCTGCCGTTCGATGAACTTTGCCGCCTTTTTTGGTTACGATGGGGACCCAGAATACAAGAAGGGCGGTAAAACCTCCAATAATATGTAAATTTAAAAATAACGAAAATAATGATTGCAAGCTTGTTCTCTCCTTTAAGCGACTTCACTTCATCATCCAATATGTTTCACCAATCGCAAGTACCTTTAACATCTCGTTACTTAACTCGAGCCGCTCCCACTCTTTATACATACGTTCTAGCGCTTCAGGACCGGTATCATCTGCAAGACGAAAAGCTCCATAATGCATGGGAATAAAGATCCGTCCATTTAAATCTAAAAATGCTTTGATTGCATCCTCCGGATTAATATGGGAAACCTTCATAAACCATTCCGGTTCATAGGCGCCAATCGGCATTAAAACAATATCTAAATCAAAACGGTGAGCTATATCTTGAAAGCCTCTAAAGTAACCAGTATCACCGACAAAATAAACAGATTGTTTTGGATTAGAAGCCTCGATAATCCAGCCGCCCCAATGGGATGTGTTCGTATCGGTTAATGCTCGCTTTGTCCAATGCTGAGCTGGTACAAAAGAGATTTGAAGACCTTTATGACTAAAGCAATCCCACCATTTTGCTTCGACTACGTGCTGGTAGCCTCTTCTGATAAAAAGGGACTTAAGGCCAATCGGCACATAAAAAGTTGGATTGCCTTTTAGTTTTTTTATAGATCCAAAGTCCAGATGATCATAATGCCCGTGAGATATGACTACAATATCAATCTCTGGCAGCTGCTCAATCGGAATTCCCGGTTCAGTCATTCTTTTCTGTACTCCCATCCAATTTGCCCAGACAGGATCCGTTAGAATATTGAGTCCTTCGAGCTGAATCAAAAAGGTAGAATGACCAATCCACGTGATGGAACGATCAGTTCGGTTTTGTTGCAGCTGGAAAATCTCTTTTCTCTCAGCCTGCTGGATTTGTTTAGTCAAGTCTTTTTTAGTCGCTCTTCTTTCTTTTTGCCACCGCAACATATCGGTAAATGTTTTTGTATTGATGACATTATCGTAGTTCTGATACCTCTTTTTCATCGCTGCACCTCCCGTTCCATTGTACGATTTCCTTGTTAAAAATCTTCTTTCTTCATGAATTTTTTACACATATTTTAAAATGGCGGCCAATATCGGCCGCCATCATCTTATAAAATTTTATTCACATCATGCTTTGGAACCAATAACCCATAAAGCTGCCGATATAGTTTCCGATAATATAGCCTAATGTTCCAACGAGCATAATAGGCGCAATTAAATCAGTCCATCCCCTTGAAACTGCCATTGCTGCTGCCGTCGTTGGTCCGCCGACATTGGCATTACTGGCTAAAATCATTTCTTCCAGGTTAAATTTAAACAATCTTCCAAAGAAAAAGGTGATCACCATATTACCTAAAACAATAATAGCAACAAAAACTAAAAGTAATGGAGCTGCCTCTATTAAAAGCGGGAGTGATGCTGGAACTCCAATAACCACAAAGAATAAATAAATTAAATATGTTCCTAATTCTTGAGCACCATTGATTCGTTCAAAGAAACGATGGAAGAAGGTGACCAAAAGAACGGTAATAGTTGTTAACATTAAATATTTGTCTCCAAAAATTCCATCGAGAATCACATGAAATGTATTTCCCGTTTCTTCACTTGGGATCCAACCGTTAAATACTTGCGCAAGCTTAAACGAAACAGCCACAATCACAAACGAACTTCCCAACGCAAAGGCAATATCCTTTAATGAGATATCTTTTCTCTTCCAGTAAGCCGAACTTTGAGTTTCTCCCTCATTTGTACCGTTTTTTTCAACTTGGTCGATATAAGGGGTTTTAAACTTATTTCTGAAAAATGAGATGGAAGGGATTGCTATTAAAACAAAGAAATAAATAGCCATCAAAAAATTATCGGCTACTGTAGCAGCTGAAACCATTTCACCTGGTGTTTCAAATTTGGCGGCAAGTGCTGCAAAGTTAACTCCTCCGCCAATATAAGATCCCGTCATCACCGCACCGATTTTATCAAGGACTGGTATGTAATCCTTCAAAGTGATAAACGCAACCGTAACCCCAGCAACCGTCCCGATTGAACTAATCAGAAATATAATAAGAAGCTTACCGCTTTCATTCCAGATCTTTTTTAAATTGGCTTGAAATAACAAAAGCGGAATCGCTAATGGAATGACATACACCCAAACTGCATCATAGACAGGGGATGCTGTCGGAATAATATTTAAGTTTGCGAGAATCATAGCCCCGACTAGTGCAATAATCGCACCAGAAACCTTTGATGCCCACTTATATTTCTGTTCTAAATAAATGCTGAAAGCAGCCCATGCCGCTAAAAAAGCCCACAGGAGCCATGTTTCATCTGGCTTAATCAAACTTTCCAAGACAAATCTCTTCCTTTCCCCTTTATTTTTTCTCTTCTATTTAACCATAAGTTTAAATTTTCTAACAAGTTATTATTAGTAGAACTATTAATTTGCTAAGCTTGAAAATACTTTCTTTTGTAATTTGATAAAGCGACTAACGGCCAAATGTAGCGATAACTATGATAGTGAATATAAAAGAAATCAGCCATCCCTTGCCCCGTCGGATACCTCTCTGTCCAAGAATAATTCCCGCTATTTCTAATTAAAAATGCAATCCCATTATCAATCTGCCTGGATGGTCTGTCAGACCCAGCAATTAAGGCATCTACGGCCCATGCCGTTTGTGTCAGTGTACTATCATTCAAAGGAATAAATTTTTTATAAATATCACTCTTACAGGATTCTCCCCAGCCTCCATCCGTGTTTTGTGTTTGTTTCAGCCAGCGAATCGCTTTTTGAATAGCTGGATGATTAGGAGACTCTCCTACTGCGATAAGTCCAGTTATGGCTGCCCATGTTCCATAAAGATAACAAATCCCCCATCTTCCATACCATGACCCATTCTTTTCTTGCTGACCATAAATCCACTTGACTGCCTTCTCTACCCGATTATTAGGATTTTTAAACTGTGTATAGTTTCCTAAAAACTCTAATGTTCTGCCGGTTAAATCAACAGATGACGGATCCATCAGAAAAAACTCAGCTCCTTCAACTGGAAGCAGCTCTAGCATTCTATTATTAATTCCTCTTTCAAAGGCTGGCCAGCCTCCGTCTCTATTTTGCATCGTATGCAGCCATCCAATCCCCCGCTTCCATGCCTGAAGATGATTAGGATCATCTAAGGCTGCATTCGTTAAAGAACGGAGACTGGCTGTCGTATCATCAACATCCGGATTGATCGTGTTACTTTCTGAAAATCCCCATCCCCCTGGTTCACCCTTTGGATTATGCACAACCCAATCTCCGTATTTCTGATGCTGTTTAGTCAATAGATATTGATTGGCTTTTATAATCGCCGGGTCATAATCGGGCAGTCCTGCCTTTTGCAGCGCCATCCCAATAAGAGATGTATTCCAGACAGCCGCAGTTGTATATTGGATGTGTACCTGTTCGCTGATGACAGTTCCCATCGACGCTAATCCCTCTACTGCTTTAACAATTATAGGGTCTTGTTTCGACGCCCCTAAAGCAAGCATTGCAAAAATCATATAAAAAGTGGAACTAAAATAGCTTAGCAATGTTCCGTCCGGCTCAATTCTCTGCAGCATATACCGCCTCGCCTCATCTAATGCACGCGCCCGGATTCGCTCAGGAATTCCAAGCAATGTGCTGATTCCGTGTTGAATCATTGAAAAAAAGGTGCGCCATTCTTTTGAGCGGTACTCCTCCCAGTAATCATTCCGTTCAGATATATGCAGATTAGAAAGATCAGGGCTCCGATTCGTTCTTATCTGAAATCGTAGACTGGTTAGGATCATCATCGGCGCTAAATTGGCACGTGCAAATACAGAGATATCATAAAAATTAAATGGAAAGGAGCGCGGCAAAAGAATAAATTCTGCAGGGAACGGAAAAAAGGATGGCCATGGATATTGTCCTGTCATTGCAAGCAAGACCTTTGTATATACCTTTGCTTTTTTTAATCCGCCTTTTTGCCGGATAAAATGGCTCGCCCTTTTCATATGAGGGTCCGTTTTCTGGCGATAGCCCGAATACAAAAGCGCATAGTACGCGTCTATCGTTAGGGAAAGATTCCCCTCTGTCTCATCCTCATAAAGCTTCCATGCACCATTCTGTTCTTGTCTGCTTTCTATTCGTTTAACTAGTTTTTTAATAAGTGGTTCATCATGCCATTCTAGCGTTCTTAATAAAATAATCATATAGGCATCAGTTAATATTCCCATCTCAAAAGGATATGTCCATGCCCCATCCTCCTGCTGATCCTCTTTTAATATAGCGACCAATCTCTCAATTTCCGCCTGGACCTGTTCAATCATATCGTTCACTCCAGTCCTTTTTTCTATCAATATATGTAAGAAACGTGGTCAAACATTCAAAATCAATTGACTTTACCGATTCTTGCCTATATAATTTTCCAAAAATATATGTAAAAAACGATGAAAAGGACTAGTAAAATGATGTTAACCTTTAACAGAGAGGGAACCGGTTGCTGGAAGGTTCCTATTGGTGCTCATTTGAACCTGCCTTGGAGTTCTGTATGAAAAGATACAGCGGTTCAATCCGTTATTAGAGTGAGAGTATAGGGCGTTTTGCCTTATAAAGCAGGGTGGTACCGCCAAGTCTTGGTCCCTTTTGGGAGCCAGGGCTTTTTTATTTTTATTTCAAAGATTGGAGTGTAAAACGTGAAGGAGTCAAAGGAATTTGTAAAAAGTGTCACCGCGATGGATGAAGATTTCGCCCAATGGTACACAGACATTGTCACAAAAGCAGATTTAGTCGATTATTCTAGTGTTCGCGGTTCGATGATTATTAGACCATATGGGTTTGCATTATGGGAAAATATTAAGCAGGCATTGGATCAGCGGATCAAAGAAACAGGGCATGAAAATGTCTATATGCCTTTATTTATCCCAGAAAGCCTGCTGCAAAAAGAAAAAGATCATATTGAAGGCTTTGCACCTGAAGTTGCTTGGGTCACTCATGGCGGTTCAGAAGAATTAGCCGAACGGTTAGTCGTACGTCCGACTTCTGAGGTGCTTTTCTGTGAGCATTATAAAAATATCATACACTCATACCGTGACCTGCCAAAACTATATAACCAGTGGGCCAATGTTGTGAGATGGGAAAAAACAACCCGTCCTTTCCTCCGTACACTTGAGTTTTTATGGCAAGAGGGCCACACTGCCCATGCAACAGATGAAGATGCTCACGAAGAAACAAAAAGAATGCTTGAAGTGTATGCCAGTGTTTGTGAAGAACTTTTAGCCATTCCTGTCCTTAGAGGCCAAAAGACGGAAAAAGAAAAGTTTGCCGGCGCTAAATTCACTTATACCATTGAAAGTCTCATGCATGATGGAAAAGCACTGCAAACAGCCACTTCTCATCACCTAGGCGATGGATTTGCCAAAGCCTTTGGCATCCAATACCTGGATAAAGACGGAAACCTCCAGTATGTTCATCAAACATCGTGGGGCTTTACGACAAGGGTTATTGGTGCTTTGATCATGGTCCATGGAGATGACCGCGGCTTAGTGATTCCGCCAAAAGTCGCTCCTACCCAAGTGATGATTGTTCCGATTGCACAGCATAAAGAAGGAGTTTTGGATTTTGCGTATGATTTGAAGGAGAAGCTTTCAGCAGTCGTCCGTGTTGGCATCGATGCCAGCGACAAAAAACCAGGCTGGAAGTTTAATGAATACGAAATGAAGGGGATTCCACTCCGCTTAGAAGTCGGACCAAAGGATATTGAAAACAATCAGGTTGTGTTGGTTCGCCGTGATACAGGCGAGAAGCTGTTTGTATCTATAGATCAAATAGAAGACAGGATTGTCGCGCTTTTAGATGAGATTCAGAAGAACCTGTTTAATAAGGCAAAAGCGTCACGGGAGGAAAAAACAGCGACTGCTGCTACCTTTGATGAATTTAAAAAGAACTTATCTGGTAACCCCGGTTTTATCAAAGCGATGTGGTGCGGAGATCGGGCGTGTGAGGATCAAATAAAAGAAGAAACGGGTGCTACTTCAAGATGTATTCCGTTTGAGCAGGAGTCGGTTTCTGAACAATGTGTTTGCTGCGGAAAAGAAGCAAAGCATATGGTTTATTGGGCGAAGAGTTATTAGCATAAAGAATAAAATTTAAATTGTCCTTCATACCTGATGAAGGACTTTTTTTCGCGTTTTGATCTTGGTTAGCCTTATGAGAGACATTTGACTGGGGGGCTAGGTGGGTTTTGTCCTTCATCCCACTTATGATAGACATTTGCCTGGCGCGTTGACCGGGTTTTGTCCTTAAGAGCACTGAACAAGGACCGTTCTTCTTCTCTATCTCCAAATTTAGTTCTTTTAACCCCTTTAGTATGGCGCTTGCATCCAATTAAAAAAGCTCAGGGATTTCCCCTGAGCCTTTCTATTTCTGATATAAATAAAGTCCATAATCCTGCATGACTGAGGTATGGCCCATTTGCCGCAGCATCGTTGCGATATTGCCGCGGTGGTAGGCACCATGGGTCGCAACGTGAAGCAGTGTTTCGGCAACAGACGTTTCAAGCCTGCCTGCATACGGATTTTCAACAACCATTGCCTGATCCATATCTTCAAAACTGGCTAGCTGTTCTTTGTACTGATCAGATAAATTTTCAAATATTCCCTTCATTTCCTCCAGACTTTTAGCTTCAACTTCTGGCACTAATTGAAATGAATTCTGCAAAGCTTCCTCCATGCTTTTCCCTGAGATAATCTCAAACCATGTATGGTCTACTTGGTAAATATGTGACAGCACCTTCGCTACCGAGGAAAAACCGCTTTGAATCTCCTTGTGATACATATCGTGGGGAAGCACTAATAGCCGATCAATAATTACATTATTTGCCCAAACATGATAATTGTACATGTCTAATGCAGGATGAACCATATTTTTATCCTCCTTGCCTTTATAAAATGATTGTTTTCCCAATCATAAAACAACTTCCCTGACAACCGCTGTCAGGGAAGTATCAGTTTTTTTTAAATTACAATGAAATGGTTATAATCGAATTTTCTGCGATTTTACTGCTCGGTTTCACCACATTATCGTTCATCCTGATTGAACCCTCCTTTATTTTTCTTGCAATTTCAGAACGACTCGAATCAGTAAATTTATCAGAAATGGTTTTATCTAAACGAAAAGTCCCCATGACCTCTCCAATGTTAATGCAGACTAGCTGAATTCCTGCCCCTTTAAATTCTTCCAAAGAGAGCTCTATTTTCTCTAAATCAATAGTCACACGTTCTTCTTTTAACCGGACATGGTCTGTATACGTTTTATAGATTTCCAGCTTTTTGTTCCACGTATGATTTTTTTCACATTTAAAAATCGCAAACCGATAAATGGTTTTCCCGTTCGCATTATGCCTCCGGACCGTTGTATCGTAAAAAGGAACAACCTTGCCACAGTTACTGCAGTGGCGACGGACCACGTTTTCTTCCTTTACATCAACTAAATTCCAAACTAATTCCTTAGTTGCGATCTGCATTTTTCCTTCACCTCTTTAAGATAAAGGAACAGACACATAACTATTTGGATATCTTGCAGTATGCTGAATTCATGACTGTATATAGTAAAAATTTTAATTTGCGAAATTCCTTCCTATTTTTTTACAGCAAAAAAGGTTCCCCCAAATAGGAGAACCTCTGTTTATACATACTACAGATCTGTTCTGTTCCTTTGTAATGGGATAAATGGGCAGACTGCCCCCTTGAAGAAAAACCTCTCGTTTTTCAAAAAGCGGAGTCTTATCCAATTCATGGCTTCCATTACAAAGTAAATGTTGGCATAAAGTCAGAACGATCCTTTCTATCCAAATAGCATTACAGTAATATTTTAACAAATTGAATAAAGAAATTCTATATCCTTTATTTTTAATTTAGATTCTATGATGCATTTACACCTTTCTTCTAAGCATTCTTGACCCAAACAGAACAGCCCAGGCAGGACCTTCTTCTTTTATAAAGAATTTAAGGGGCAACTCCAATGCTTCGATGACCAAGGTATCACTGGCACTGGCTCTTAATTTAA
This sequence comes from Bacillus oleivorans, assembly GCF_900207585.1. Classification (GTDB taxonomy): domain Bacteria; phylum Bacillota; class Bacilli; order Bacillales; family JC228; genus Bacillus_BF; species Bacillus_BF oleivorans. The sequence continues at coordinate 157,520 of NZ_OAOP01000004.1, forward strand.
ATTTTTCCCCTGCCGCTTGAGCAAACCACTCATTTTCCTCATTTAAAATTGTAATGTTTCCGCCTTCAGCTGATTCGTACGAACCCTCTAGAAGCTGCAGCTCTCCCGAAGTCGCCTCATAAACAGGTTCAACACTTCGCTTTTGATCAAGAGAAAGACCCAAAACTGTGTTAACGGCCGCAAGCCAAAGATCCGCAGCCGGTGCTTCGGAGACATTCGTAAGTACACTGACTGCCACTCCTTTTTCCGGAATAAACCCAAAGTTGGAGGAAACACCCGGCTGGCCACCGCCGTGCTCCACAAGGGTGACACCTGAATAATCAGGTGTTACCTGGAGAGCATAGCCGTAGTAGGAGTTACTTTTAATAGGGTGAAGATGGTTCCACATTTTATGAGTATACTTAGAGGAATCGGACAAATATACTTGGCCATATTTTAAAAGATCAAGGACATTGGAGCGGATTCCTCCGCCTACCTCATAGTTTCCTAGAGTGGGCCATGGCTGTTCTTCGTAGGACTTGGTTTTCTTACTATACATATAAGGAACTGAAACATTTTCTAGTTTAGCCACTTCCTCTAAGCTAAAGGTTGAACGGTACATCTGAAGTGGGTTCAGGATCTTTTCCGTTACATATCTGCGGTGAAGCCTGCCGGTTAACCGCTCAATAATTTCTCCTAAAAGCAAAAAGGTATCATTACAATAACTAAAATATTCCCCAGGTTCGCCGAGCATTTCGTACTCTTCATGTGCCAAATACTCCAAATGGTCTTTCAGTCTGTTCAGCTCTTCCCGTCTCCGCATCGGCGGTAACCCGGTTGTATGGGAAAGCAAATGATAGATTTTAATTTTATCCATATCCTTTACACCATTAAGCTGAAATTCTGGTATGTACTTAACAACTGGGTCATGGACTGAAAGCTTGCCTTCCTCTTCCAACTGTATAATAGCTAGTGCTGTAAATGATTTTGTTACAGAGGCAATTCCAAAAATCGTTTCTGGAGTTACCGGTTCCTTAGTAGTTACATTGCGATACCCAAATCCTTTTTTGTAAATCACCTCTCCGTTTTGGGAAACAGCTACTGCGGCACCAGGGATATGTTTTTCCCTCATTATCTTTTCTACATAAGACTCGAAATCCTGCCATTTTTGCTCAGACATTTTCTCCACTCCATTTATCAAATGATGAAAATAAAGCCCACCAAGTGTGGGCTTTTTGATGATTTGGTTACTTAAGAAAGATAGGTCGGATTTTGCTTCACATCAATAAAGTGACCATCGGCCTCAATTTGCCCGGCTAATCTGTACAATAAATCCTCTCTGCCCCTAGCCGCCATAAACTGCACCCCAATCGGCAATCTCTTTTCAGACAGATAGAGAGGGAAGGTCATCGCCGGTTGGCCGGTTAGATTCGCAAGCTGTGAAAATGGAACCTTTGATAAATTTTCAACCGCTAATTTATCGACAATCCCCGCTTTTTTCAGCAGACCGCCTAAGCCGAGTCTGCCAACAATTGAAATAGCCAGTTTTTCTGCCGGTTTGGGCTCTAATTCACCTATTTTAACAGGTGGGGTTGCCGTTGACGGTGTTAAGTAAAAATCATAGGTTTCATGGAACTCCTCCATAATATAGGCAGCACGGTCCCATTCCCGGATACTTAAGGCAATTTCTTTAGCACTCGTAGCTTTGCCGAGCAGACCTAGCAACCAGGTAGTTGGCTCGACATCGCTGTAGCTTGCCTTTCTGCCAAGGATACTTTGTAAATTTTCTAAGGTGGCTGCAACTTCGCCAAAGTAGTTGTTCAGATAGCTTTTTGCAATTTGCTGCCCATCTACAGGTGCTTCTTTTTCTTCTACTATATGACCCATTGATTCCAGCAGCTTCGCTGTTTTAAGAACCGCCTCCCTGCATTCAGGGTCAACCTCTGTTCCGAGTGGTGATTGGGTGGTAAAAGCAATTCTTAGCTGTTCTGTTAATGGCGTTGCTGCATCCTGAAGATAACTGCCATTGTAGTCTTGCGCATGAAAGGCGGCCCACTTCACATGTCCCTTGATCTCATCAAGCATAGCTGCACTGTCTCTAACTGATCTCGATAAAATATGATCAACCGAAGCCCCTTGCCATTCACGCCCAATGGTTGGGCCCACGGGGGTTCGGCCTCTTGTTGGCTTTAATCCAAACAGGCCGCAGTAAGCCCCAGGAATTCGAATCGAACCTCCGCCATCATTGGCACCAGCAATCGGAACCATGCCCGATGCAACGGCTGCCGCAGATCCGCCACTGGACCCTCCTGGCGAATGATTGGAGTTCCATGGATTTCTTGTTGGACCATAATGTTTGGGCTCTGTAATGCCTAAAAGGGCAAACTCCGGCACATTCGTTTGGCCAAGAATGATCGTTCCGGTTTTTTTCACTCTTTTTACATACTCTGAATCTTGTTTGGCTCTATAATTTTGAAAAGCCTTGGAGCCTGCGGTAATCGGCTCTCCTTCGATTTCTTGGGCAATATCTTTCAATAAAATCGGAACGCCGGCAAAGGGTCCGGTTGGCTCTATTTCGTCTGCGATTTTTTTGGCTTTCTCATACATTTTATGTATAACCGCATTAAGCTTCGTATTTTTTGCCTCGATTCTTTGGATTGCGGCTTGAACGAGTTCTCTTGGATGAACTTCCTTTTTCTTCACCAGTTCGGCTAAACCCAAACCATCATATTGAATATATTCTTTCACCCCACCCACACCTCTCTATGATTTCTATTTCTACACATTTCTCTATAACTTTCGAAATTCCTACAAAATACATAAAAAATCCTTCAAGACATCGGTTGTCTTGAAGGATTTTGAATGACAGTGCTTTTGCTCTATTGCTGATTTTCGCCCTCTTTTACTTTCTTATGTCCTTGGTGGTGGCGATGCTCCATCGGCTGGAAGCCACGCTCCTCCATTCTCAGATAGTGCTCGTCCATCCAGGATTTTACCTTTTCTGCCGTTTCTTTCGACATGGCTCCATATTCAACGTATTTATCGACCACTGTCTTTCTCAGTTCAAAAATTTCCTTGTAAAGGTCAGCCAGCACCTTTTTCTGATCTTCCGTAAATTGTACCTGCTTGTCAGGTTCTGGTGTATTCGCTAAGACTGGTGCCTCATTTAGAACCAGCGCCAGCATAACAGCAGCAGTTATTAAAATTAAAATGCGTTTTTTCACTTTGGATTAACACCCCTTTCATAATATGGGTTATTTTGCCACTAACGAGAGGAAAATATGTATGGTTTTTGATTTTTTAGCAAGGCTGTTTTCGAAAAGATTGTTGCTATTGAATGTATTCTTTAAACTGTAGTGGAATGAAGCGGAAGACACTTGACTCCTGCGGGAAGAAGAGGAAAGGTCGAGACCCCGCAGGCAAAGCCGAGGAGGCTCGACTTCCTCCCCGGGGAATCTTGTGTCTGGAGCGAAATGAAACGGACATGTTTACCTCATTAAAAAATAACAAAGTATACGAAAACAGCCTTTAGCAATTTATATGAGTGGGGCAGGCGGCCATCAGGATTTATGTGGATTAAATCCATATAATAGTTTAAAATGAAGTCTCTCAAAAAATAAGAGAGCCATTTAATAATCCCTTGGCCAGAACCAGACAACATTCTACATGTATGAGGGGATTTAAATGGCTCAATACCTTTATTGTTATAAAACAAGCTGAAGACTCTATATTCCATAAGGTGGAGATGAATACGTAAAAATCTGCGAGGAACAAATGAAGTATTGATAAAGAGGCCTCCACTTCAAGGCTTTTAGAGGTAAAATGGTGAGTCGTTCACTCATGCTCTATATTTCTTAAACACTTTTCACATTGATTCAGGTAAGGTATTTGGAAGTCTTCTATTATACTGCCACAGTCTGTACAGTACTTTAGCTCAGCCTTCTCAGTAGTTTCCTCAGTAAATAAAGGATTCATGCGTTTCCCTCCATTTATTATGAAATGTGCTCTTAACACTCCTGACTTCAGTCGTTTACCCCTTCTTACCCTTGAAATTGGGCTTCTTCAGTGGAACCTTTCAGTGCTATGGTCGAAGATGTGCCACCGGAAATAACCTGAGCAACTGCATCAAAGTAGCCTGTGCCCACTTCTCTTTGATGTCGGGTTGCGGTATAGCCATCCTTTTCGGCTGCAAATTCTGCCTGCTGAAGTTCAGAATAAGCGGCCATCCCACGAGTTTTGTAGCCACGGGCAAGCTCGAACATTCCATAATTGAGAGAATGGAATCCCGCAAGTGTAATAAATTGGAATTTATAACCCATTTTAGCAAGCTCAATCTGGAAGGTTTCAATCGTTTCTTTATCAAGGTTTGCTTCCCAGTTAAAGGAAGGAGAACAATTATACGCTAGCATCTTGCCAGGGAATTTCCTATGCATAGCATCGGCAAATTGCTTGGCTTCTTCCAGGCTTGGTTTCGATGTTTCACACCATATCAGGTCAGCGTATGGGGCGTAGGCAAGCCCACGTGCTATAGCTTGATTAATTCCAGCTCTTGTTCTATAAAATCCCTCTGCTGTCCGTTCGCCCGTAATAAATGGAGCATCAGCCGGATCAATATCACTTGTAATCAAGTCAGCAGCATCTGCATCCGTACGAGCTACTAATATTGTGGGAACTCCAGCTACATCTGCTGCAAGGCGCGCAGCAATTAAATTTCGTATCGCGTTCTGTGTAGGGATTAATACTTTGCCGCCTAAATGACCACATTTTTTCTCAGATGATAACTGGTCTTCAAAGTGGACACCTGCTGCCCCTGCTTCAATCATACTTTTCATAAGTTCAAACACATTTAGCTGACCGCCAAATCCGGCTTCAGCATCGGCAACAATTGGTACGAAGTAATCTATTTCTCCTACACCCTCCAGGTGTTGAATTTGATCAGCACGTGAAAGAGCGTTATTAATACGCTTTACTACATGTGGAACAGAGTTGGCTGGATACAAGCTTTGATCGGGGTACATCTCCCCAGCTAAATTAGCATCAGCTGCTACCTGCCATCCGCTCAGGTAAATGGCTTTGAGCCCAGCTTTTACTTGTTGAACAGCCTGCCCTCCTGTTAATGCCCCTAGAGCGTTGATATATAACTCTTCATTTAATAACTTCCATAGCTTCTCTGAACCACGGTGAGCTAATGTATGTTCAATTTGGATAGAGCCGCGTAAACGGATGACGTCTTCAGCCGAGTATAGACGTTTTATTCCAGCCCAGCGAGGATTCGTTTCCCATTGTTCCTGTAGTTTCATAGCTTCAAATTGCATACTTTCATTTTTCATTTTCTTAACCTCCAATTGACTGTATTACTACAGTATTAATTATTTGAAAATTATTATATAACAGAATATTCTCTAACTCAACAGATGTTTCCAAAAAAAAATAAGCACCTCAATGCTTATTAAAAAAGTTAAGAGTGAAATCTATATTTCACTCTTAACTGTTAATTTATTTCCCATGAGAACAGACTATATCATAATCTACTACAAATGCCGTGCTCTTCGGGTGCACTTGAACCCTGCTCCCACATCTCAAAAATGATTGTAAATCTTTAATCCACAGCTTTATTTCCCTAGCTCCTCCACCATCAGCGCCAATTCCTCCCAGCGCTCCATCGTCCGTTCAAGTTCAGCTTCTAGCTCTGTCTTCTGATCCATGATTATTTGAATTTTACCGAAATCACTGCCGGCAGCCGCCAGTTCTTCGTCGAGTTCGCCTATCTTCACTTCAAGACCTGAAATTTTATCTTCAATACCGTCCCATTCGAGCTGGTCTTTATAAGAAAGCTTCTTCCGTTTTTCTGAACGCTGCTGCTTAGGAGGCGGTGTTTCTTTTACTTCTTTAATAGCCGCTGCCTTTTGCTCTTTAGATTCTTCCATAAACTCGGAGTAAGCACCCTGATAGCGGCTGATACCGCCATTGCCTTCGAAAACGATTAGCTTGTCCACCACCCGGTCTAAAAAATACCGATCGTGGGATACTGTAATCACTACACCTGGAAACTGATCTAAATAGTTCTCTAGGACACTCAATGTCTGGATATCTAAATCATTAGTTGGCTCATCTAAGAACAGAACATTTGGCTCTGTCATAAGTACGCGCAGTAAGTATAACCGGCGCCGTTCTCCGCCAGATAGCTTGCGGATATACGTCCATTGCATCGATCGTGGAAACATAAAGCGCTCAAGCATTTGCTCCGCGGTAATCACTTGGCCATCAATCGTGTGAACAACTTCAGCTATTTCTTTAATATATTCAATAACACGCAAATCTCCGTTAATTTCATCGTGATCCTGTGTGTAGTAACCGATGCTAACGGTTTGTCCTATTTCGATTTTCCCCTGATCCGGCTGATCTCCCCCTGCCATGATATTTAACAAAGTCGTTTTTCCGCTCCCATTCGGACCTATAATTCCGATTCGGTCACCGGGTATAATCAAGGTACTGAAGTTATCAATCACTGTTTTTTGATCAAACGTTTTGCGAATCCCTTCTAGTTGAATCACCCGGTCACCAAGCCGCTTAGAACCAATCGCAAACTCCAAATCGTCCTTAGATACAGTTGCTTGTTGCTCTTGCAGCTGTTCTGCCCGCTGGAGTCTCGCTTTTTGCTTAGTTGTCCGTGCTTTCGCTCCTCGTCTTAACCATTCCAATTCACGTCTCAATATATTTTGCCGCTTTGCTTCCCGCTGTTCGGCCTCAGCTTCCCGTTCCGCTTTTTTTTCTAAAAAGACCTCATAATTGCCATCATAGACATAGAGCTTGCCGCGGTCGAGTTCAAAGATTTTATTCGTAACACGGTTTAAAAAATACCGATCATGCGTTACCAATAATAGCGATCCTTTATATTGCGCTAAAAACCCTTCCAGCCACTCAATCGTTTCATTATCTAAATGGTTGGTTGGCTCGTCCATCAGCAGCAAGTCCGCTGGCTGAATCAAAGCTTTGGCAATCGCGACCCGTTTCTTCTGCCCTCCAGAAAGATGCTTTACCTTTTTAGAAAACTCCACAATGCCAAGCTTTGTTAACACCGTCTTCGATACTGTGTTGGCTTCCCAGGCTTCGTTTTCATCCATTTTTTGCTGCATGGCAAGGAGATGTTTTTGTTTGGCAGGGTTCGTTGGGTCCAATTCTAGCTCCTGTAACACCTGTTCATAGCCACGCATTGTTTTCATGATAATCGAGTCGCCATAATAGATTTGCTCCAGTACGGTTAATTCATCTTCTAGCTCAGGTTCCTGCGGCAGGTACTCAATTCTGAAATCATTAGCATGGGTCACAGTGACTTCTTCAGCTGACTCAATCCCAGCTAAAATTTTTAATAGGGTAGACTTGCCCGTCCCATTGACCCCAATCAAACCAATCCGCTGCTTTTCGGCTATTGAAAAAGAGATAAAATCAAATAATGTTTTCTCTCCATAGGTTTTATGTAATTGTTCAACTTGTAAAGTACTCATTTTAGCCTGACTCCTTAATCTAAATCTTCTTTTATTGTAAAACATATTTCTTGATATCACTAATGAAATGAGGAGTTTTTAAAATGTTGCAGAACTGGAGAACATGGATAACAGATTTCTTACATCTGGGAGATGGATGTCATGAATTTTAAAAATCTGTGGTTTAAGCTGCGGGGGAGCTATTGGTTCCACCCAGCCGTCTATAGCTTGGTATCAATCGTCATGGTTGCGATTACAACTTACTTTGATTATACGTTTATCCAATTAGTAGAAGAAATTATACCAGAAGTACTGCTGACCAATCATGATATTGCAAAGTCTTTATATAGCGCCCTAATTACTGCAATTTTAACGATGACGACGATTAGCTTTTCATCGATCATGGTTGTCTTAACCACGACATCCTCACAGTTTTCGCCACGAATTCTGCAGGACTTCATGGCTGACAATGTAACGAAACACGTTTTAGGAATCTTTTCATTTGGCTTTGTTTTTTCTCTGATTAATTTATTGCTATTAACTGAGAACAAACATCGGCTTCTTCTCAACCCTGTATTAACTGTCATCTTTGCAATTATCTGTCTGGCTGCCTTCATTCTTTTTATTCATCATTCTACCAGGTGGGTTCAGGTTAATTATTTAATAGGGAACATTCGTAATGAAACCTCCAAAGTCATCCAACAGCATTTTTCGAAAAAAAGAATGCCATCCAATTACGAATGGTATGAATCGGAATTAGAATTCCTTTCCAGCGAACATGCCAAATCAATTGTTACGGATACATCCGGATATGTACAGCAGCTACAGTTTGATTTACTGGTAAACTGGGCAAAAGAACATCAACTTGTTTTGAAAGCTCATTTTCGGATTGGGGATTACATTCAGAAAGGAATGCCTTTATTTTCGTACTGGTCACAGGGACAAGAAAACGCCTTTGACGCAAACGGTTATAAGGACTTCCTATTAATCGGACTGGAACGGTCAGGCATATATGATATTGAGTTCTCGCTTCAAAAGCTCGTAGAAATTGCATTGAGAGCAATCTCTCCGGCTATTAACGATCCGCATACTGCGGCTAATAGTATAAACAGAATCGGTTCCTTACTGGCTGAAATCGGTGAACATTACTATCCGATGAAGTACTTTGCTGATGAAGAAAATAAGCTTCGGCTAATCATGGACCCCAAGCCATATCGGGAATATTTGTATAAAAGCTTTTATCAAATTAAACATTACGGTAAAAATGATTTGTCAGTCATGGACAGTATATTGGAAGCTTTAACAAAAACTGCTATAGTCAGTCCCGGGGAAATTAAAGAAGAGATTTGGGAATTCAGCAAATATATAATGTCCGCCATTGACAGGAGCAAGCTAGATCAGATTGATACCGATCATATTTACCGGACAGCTGAACGATTGGCTGCAGCCTGCGGGGAAAAATTGAAATGGTAGTTGTTCAATTTTCTTTTTTTTCCTAGAAAAAAGTCAGTTTAGTTTGATCTTTTTTTAAGAACTCCTCTAGCAAATGAAAGATTTTTGCGATTTTTCACATGGAAACAGCTGTGTTACTCTAAAGATAGAGTTATAAAAGGAAGGATTTTTAATTCGTGAATCTATTACTTTCAAAAGCACATGATATTTTAAAAACAGTATTCGGGTTTACTAGTTTTCGCGAAGGGCAAGAGGCTGTCATCCAGCACATTTTGGATGGACACCATACACTTGCTGTGATGCCGACGGGAGGAGGTAAATCTTTATGCTACCAGGTTCCGGGACTAGTTCTCGATGGAACAGCGATTATTATTTCCCCTCTCATTTCTTTAATGAAAGACCAAGTCGATTCTCTACAGGCGAATGGCGTTTCGGCAGTATTTATTAATAGTACTCTTTCCCATACAGAACAAAGGGACATACTCGAGGAGGTCAGGCTGGGTCAATACAAATTTGTCTATGTGGCACCAGAGCGCTTTGAATCATTCGAGTTTATCCAAGCAATAAAAGCGACTCATCTTTCTTTCATTGCTTTTGATGAAGCCCACTGTATCTCCCAATGGGGGCACGATTTTAGGCCAAGCTACCGTTCCATTATCCAAAACCTCCAGCAGCTTGGAACAGATTGTCCGCTTGTAGCCTTAACGGCAACGGCAACGGACCAGGTTATTTATGATATTCAATCGCTATTGGCCATTAGACCGGAATATGTGACAAATACTGGTTTCCTTCGAGAAAATCTTATTTTCCGTGTAGAAAGAGGAGTTAAAAAAAGCGACTTTATCAAGCACTATGTATCAGAACGGCAAAATGATTCCGGGATCATTTATGCTCCAACCCGTAAAATAACGGATCAGGTTTATACATGGCTTGTCACTAACGGATTTAAGGCCGCCCGTTATCATGCAGGGATGTCAGAGCAAGAAAGAATAAAGTCCCAAGACCAGTTTCTTCAAGATGATGTTACGATCATGGTAGCAACTAATGCCTTTGGTATGGGCATTGATAAATCGAACGTACGATATATCATCCATTATGGGATTCCGATGAATATTGAGTCTTACTATCAGGAAGCAGGACGTGCAGGGCGTGACGGGGAGGACAGTGAGTGTATTCTCCTGTTTGCCTCAAGTGATGTCCAGCTGCAAAAATTTTTAATCGAACAATCCTCCCTAGAAGCATCCAAAAAAGATCAAGAATATGAAAAACTCCATGCAATGGTACAGTACGGCTATACCAATCAATGTTTACAGCGCTATATCTTGGATTACTTTTCAGACCCGAATGAACTTGAACGTTGCGGAACTTGCAGCAGCTGTTTAAAATCTGAAGAATTAGAAGACGTCACCAAGGAAGCTCAGATGGTTATGTCCTGTGTTAAACGAATGGGTGAACGGTTTGGAGTTGCAATGACAGCTAAAGTGTTAAAGGGATCCAGCAGTCAAAAATTAAAGGAATTTGGGTTTGCAGCCTTAAGCACCTATGGTTTATTATCCCATTATCGTGAAGCTGACATAAACACCTTGATCCAACAGCTAATTGCGGATGGTTATTTAAACGTAGAACACGGTAAATTTCCAACTATTAAGCTGTCAAAACGCTCTTATCCGGTTCTTAAAGGCGAAGAAAAGGTTTGGATTCATGCACGCGTACAAGAAGTCAAAAGAAACAATAATTATAATGAAGCTCTATTTGACTATTTACGGGATCTTCGTAAAAAACTGGCTGATCAGCAAGGCCTCCCGCCTTACATTGTTTTTTCTGATGCGACTTTAAAAGACTTTTGCCGCATGGTACCTCTTTCTAAAGAAGAAATGCTTCTAGTCAAAGGAGTCGGAGAGAGAAAGTGGGAGGAATACGGGGAATATTTTATCAATGGCATTCAGGAGTTTATTGATCAACATGGACCGGTTCAGAAGGTTAAAACTTTGCCCGAGACTTCAGAGTTTGTAATCCGAAAAAGGGAGCCTTCAACAGAAGGACCTAGCCATTTAATCACTTATAAATTATTCGAAAAAAGACATTCCATTGATGAAATTGCAAAGCAACGCGGAATGTTAAAGTTAACGATTGAAAACCATCTCTTTAAAGCCGCCCAAGAAGGACATCCCTTGAAGTGGGAGTTATTTTTTACACCTGACCAGGAACAGCTCGTTCTTGAAAAACATGGGGTGCTTACGGAGAAAAAGCTAAAGCCGCTCAAAGAAATGTTACCAGAGGAGATATCCTATACAGCCATTAAGGCGGTTTTAGTAAAAAATGGGATTATGTAAAAAGAGGACAGTTTAACAGGAGGGCATTGAAAAAATAATGTTTGTAAAACACAGATGTTGATTTGCGCTCCAGGCGCTTCGCGGACCTTAGGGCGATGCGGAGAACCTCCTCGGCGCTATGGCGCCTGCGGGGTCTCCCCTGCACCGTTCTCCCACTTTCCACGGCAGTGGAAATGAGTCTTCGCACCTTCCGCTCCAATCAACTGAGTCAACTCAAATAAATAACTTTAGCATAGTCAAGATTTTTCAATGCCCTCTTTAACAGCTGTCGTCTTTTTACGATTTCACTTCAATTTGTTTAATGATTCTCGCTGGATTACCACCTACCACCACATAATCTGGAACATCCTTTGTTACAACTGCTCCAGAAGCAATAACCACACCGTTTCCAATCGTAACTCCTGGATTAATGACAGCTCTTCCGCCGATCCAAACATCATCCCCTATGGTGACTGGTCTTCCAAACTCCACACCAGAGCTCCGTTCAAATGGGTCTAACGGATGCGTAGCTGTATAAATATGTACACCTGGTGCTATCATGCAGTTTTTTCCGATTCTCACTTCACAAACATCAAGGATTACACAATCAAAATTAGCGTAAAAGTTTTCTCCGACGTGAATGTTATACCCATAATCACATTTAAAGTCAGGTTCAATATAGAGATTTTCCCCCGTTGTGCCAAACAGCTCCTTTAATAGCTCTGTCCGTATAGGGATTTCAGTTTCTTTAGTCTGATTAAAAATTCTCGTCATTCTTCGCGCATTCTCCCGCCCCATCACTAACTCCGGATCTTGAGGGTTATATGGTTCTCCATTCAGCATCTTTTCTTTTTCAGAGTACACAACTATCTGCTCCCTATGGTAATGTTAGATCTAGTTTAATAAAAATTAAGAATAAAAGCTAATTTGCTGATTGACCCAAGAGTCAATCTCATTATATTTGAACTCCCCGTTACAAAAATAATCAGAATTCGTAATGAACCCCATTTTATTTACGTTATAAATAACTGATTGAAAGGAAAAGTCAGGAGATGCAGTTGCTGTACAGTCTTCTAGCAAAATACAATCATACCCATAACTATGAGCATCTTGTAATGTGCCCATTATACACTGATCAGTATTGATTCCTGCAAAAAATAAGGTTTTAATGTCCAAGTTTGATAGAGTTTGTTGTAATTCTGTACCAAAGAAGCCGCTTACCCGATTCTTTTTAATTTGTATATCTTCTAATTCGACCATTTCTTTTAATTCTGGAATAATTTCTGCTGACCATGAACCTTTAACAAGATTCAAACCGAGTCCGTTAGGTAATTCCTTCCCTAGTTCAGTCCCTGCATCATAGAATATCCTGCTTATTCCTGGTGGTATGTTTACCATGTCAGCACGGATCCCCCAATTTAACCAAACTACTTTCATACCTATACTTCTTGCATGTTTTATTACCTTACTAATCGAATCAACTAGTCTACTTCCTTGGTGATTCCTGCCTAACTTTTCGGATAAGAAAAAGTTTTGCATATCTGTAATGACAAGGGTCGTTCGCTCTGGATCAAATGCAAGCCTATAATTATTACTTTTTAAAAGGTACTTCTTTTTTGCACCACGACTGATATCAAAAGTATCATTACTTTGGATCCAGTAGTTTGTACTATTCCCAAATCGAATCATAGCTTACTCCTTTATTAGAAACTAGTGTCAGCAAGTGATTTCGGACCGGGGATCTCCAAGACAATCCCAGGCCCAAAAGCCACAGCTGGTGCCCAATCAATCTGTAATCAATGATTCCAAATCTCTTGGATAGTAGGTCAATAGCTCAATTCCATCCTCTGTAATGAGTACAGTATCTGAGTGACGGAATCCGCCTACTCCTTGGACATACAATCCAGGCTCAACGGTTACAACCATTCCCGGTTGTATCATTGTGTGATCACCCAGGTCAAAAAATGGAGCTTCGTGGCCTAAAAGACCAATATTATGACCTGTATGGTGACGAGTGAGGTGTTGAATGCCCTCTTCCTTCCAATATGCTTGAATGGTTTCTTCTACTTTGGAATATGGAATACCTGGCTTAATCGTATTGAAAGCAAGCTGCTGTGCATTGTACATATAGGTAAAATATTTTTCTTGCTCAGGAGTAACCTCTTGAACAAACATCGTTCTTTCTAACTCACTTTTGTAACCCCAAACGTCAGCGGCGGCCTGTGTAACGAATAAATCACCTTTTTTAAATACGATGTTTTGTGTAACCGCATGCGGGAAGGCAGCCATTTCTCCGATTTGTCCACGGAAAAAAGCGTTCGCAGGACTACCATGTGGCTTATAATCAGGTCCAAGCGTTTCAACCATCATCATGGTTGCTTCTGTTGTCGCCCGGCTGGTAATCTCGATTTCACTAAGTCCCGGTTTTGTATATTTCGCTAAAAGTCGATGGGCTAAGTTTCCCCATCTGCATGATTCTTTTATTAACTCAATTTCGGCTTCTGATTTGATAAATCGCATTTCCTCTACCCAGCCGTAAACGGAAACAAAATCCTTGGCATCTAGTAAGTCACTCAGTTTTGGACCACGGTAGCCCATGGGAGATCCGTATCCATTCGAATCATAGGCGATGACCTTACCTTGCAGTCCCGATTCATGCATTACATCCTTGAAATATTCCATCGGATGGCGAACACCTGGGTATTCTGGATAAGAATGTACAAAATCAATGACCGCAAACTCTTCCGCATGCTCATGCTCGAGTGCTGGAACGAATAGATGAGTTTTTTCCTGAGGGTCGACAATAAAGCCCATAGGACGCTCAGTCGGATGAAAATGGAAGCCTGTTAAATAAAAAATATCCGTTACACTAAACAAAACCGCTCCGTCAATATGGTTCTCTTTCAATTTTTTGAAAAACTTTTTCTGACGACCTTGTAACTCTTCTTTTGAGATAGATAGACGCATATAGAACCTCTCCCTCTTCCTTTTATTAATGGCAAATCATAGATTCTAAATCTCTAGGATAGAATGTAAGCATTTCGATTCCAGTATCAGTAACTAAAACTGTGTCGGAATGACGGAAACCGCCTAATCCGCGGACATAAATTCCTGGTTCAACTGTAAATACCATGCCAGGCTGAATGATGGTTTCATCGCCAAGATCTAAAAACGGCGCTTCATGTCCTAATAAACCAATATTGTGTCCTGTATGATGGGAGACAAGATGGGTAATACCACTTTCTTTAAAATAGGCTTGAACTTGTTTCTCAACGTCTGAACAGGGGACTCCCGGTATTATCGCGTTAAATGCAACTTCTTGGGCCTCATACATGTGGTTGAAATACTTTTCTTGTTCCTTGCTCACTTCTTGGACAAACATGGTTCTTTCCAATTCGCTATGATAGCCCCACACATCGGCTGCTGCCCCAGTAACGAGTGTATCTCCTCTTTTCAAAATTAAGTTTTGTGTTACCGCATGAGGGAAAGCAGACATTTTTCCAACTTGCCCGCGGAAAATCGCGTAAGCCGTTCTGCCATGTGGCTTATAATCCGGCCCTAGTGTTTCAATCATGGCCATGGTCGCTTCTGTACTTGCTTTACTTGTAATTTCAATTTCGCTAAGACCTGGCTTCGAGTATTTTTGTAGTAACCGGTGAGCTAAGTTCCCCCATCTGCAAGATTCCTTAATCAATTCTATTTCCGCTTCGGATTTTACAAAACGCATTTCTTCAACCCAGCCTGCAATGGTTTCCAATTTCGCCGTAATTAAATCGGCTACTTTCGGTCCGCGATATCCTTTAGACGAACTATACCCTGCTGCGTCTAGCCCCACTACCTTATTTTCAAACTTGTTTTCTATTAAAATATCTTTCAAGTATTCCATTGGATGGCGGAGCCCGGGATATTCAGGGTAGTAATGAACATGATCGACATTGGCATATTCTTTAGCATGATCATACTCTAGGTGCGGGACTAATAGATGTGTTTTTTGCGTTGAATCTAAGACAAGAGCAATAGGTCTCTCTGACGGACGGAAGTGAAAATTCGTTAGATAAAAAATGTCGGTCACACTGAATAAAACTGCGCAATCAACCTTCTCAGCCGCCAACCTTTGATACAGCTTCTGTTGACGTTCTAAAATTTCTTCTCTTGAAATCGATAATCGCATGCTTTTCCCTCACTTTTATAAATTTATTTAGTAAACAAATGGCAAGTGACAGTGTGCCCGTTTTCCATTTCAACTACAGGAGGGGCTTCTGTTTGACAGATAGCCATACATTCCGAACAACGCGGATGGAACGAACAGCCTTTAGGCGGATTGGCCGGACTCGGGACATCACCCGTTAATATAATTCGTTCTCTCTTTTCATCCGGGTGGGAAACCGGTACAGCTGAAATAAGCGCCTTCGTATATGGATGCTTTGGATTTTGAAATAGCTCTTTTGTACTCGCTAACTCCACGATTTTCCCTAAATACATCACGGCTACGCGGTCCGTAATGTGCTTTACAACACTCAAATCGTGAGAAATAAAAATATACGTTAAATCAAATTCCTTCTGAAGCTTTAATAATAGATTAATAACTTGAGATTGGATGGAGACATCCAGTGCTGAAACGGGTTCATCCGTTACAATCAAGTCCGGCTGTAAAATAACGGCCCGGGCAATCCCGATTCTCTGCCTTTGACCACCAGAAAACTCATGAGGATAACGGTCTAGATGATATTCCGATAACCCGACAATCTCTAGGATTTCAATTGCCTTTTTCACACGTTCTTCTTTTGAATGAAGATCATGGACTCGCAATGGTTCGGTTAAAATTTGGCGGATGGTCTTTTTCGGATTTAAAGAAGCGTATGGATCCTGGAAAACCATCTGAATTCGTCTTCTCAGTTTCCGCATTTTTTCATATGGAAGCTCACTGATATCCTTATTCTCAAAAAGTATACTTCCATCCGTCGGGGCATTTAAACGAAGAAGAGTTCTTCCCGTCGTTGATTTCCCGCAGCCGCTTTCTCCAACCAAACCGAATGTTTCCCCCTTATAAACCGTAAAAGAAACATCGTCGACTGCTTTCACATACGTTTTCGGTTTAAACCACCCTTGATCCACCTCATAGTATTTTTTCAGATTTTTAACTTCCAACAACGGACTGGCTACCACTAGCAACTACCTCCTCATCCTGGTAAAGCCAACATCGACAAAATTGATTTTCTAACTGAAATAGGGGAGGTCTTTCCTCAAGACATTTTTTAAATACCTTTGGACAACGCGGAGCAAAGGTGCATCCCATTGGCAGCTCATCTGGGCGTGGAACACTTCCTTTAATCGACCTCAGCTCTTTTTTCCGATCATTGGCATTTGGCAAGGAATCTAGCAGTCCTTGAGAATAGGGATGCTTCGGATTGTTAAAAAGTGTTCGAACGTCTGTACTTTCCACAATTTGTCCCGCGTACATGACAATGACGCGATCACACATTTCCGCGACAACTCCAAGGTCATGCGTGATGAGTACCGTCGACATTTGATTTTTCTTCGTAATATCTTTCATCAGCTCTAAAATTTGGGCTTGAATCGTTACATCCAACGCTGTAGTCGGCTCATCTGCTATTAAAAGCTTGGGCTGACAAACAATGGCTAACGAAATCATGACCCTCTGTCTCATACCGCCTGAAAGCTGATGCGGATACTCATCAATGATTTGCTCTGCTCGTGGAATCCCAACCAGCTTTAACATTTCAATGATTTTATTGCGGATTTCTTTTTTCTTTAAGCTGGTGTGCTGTAAAAGAGGCTCACTCAACTGTTGACCGATTGTGAAAACAGGGTTTAAAGATGTCATTGGCTCTTGGAAAATCATTGCAATATCATTACCGCGAAGCTTCCGCATTTCTTTTTCAGATAGTTTGGTAATATCCTTGTTCTCCAATAGGATCCGACCATCCTCAATATATCCTATCGGTTCGGGTAAAAGTCCCATGATTGATAAAGAGGTTACACTTTTTCCGCAGCCAGATTCACCGACAAGTCCAACGGTTTCCCCCTCATTTACTTCAAAATCAATACCATTTACCGCTTTGACTACACCCGAAGGAGTTTTAAAATAGGTTTTTAGATTTTCAACTTTCAATACCGTATTCGTCATATGTCAACATTTCTCTCCTTTCAGAGCTGCCTTCCTCAATTACCTTTTAATTCCGGATCTAATACATCACGCAGCCAATCTCCAAACAGGTTGACCCCTAGAGCCGTAATGACAATGGCAACACCAGGAAACGTAATCAACCACCACGCACTATAGATATAATCCTTTCCTTCATTGAGCATGTTCCCCCATGCCGGTGTTGGCGGCTGTACCCCGAAGCCCAAGAAACTGACGGAGGCCTCAGCAATAATAAAGGTTGCAATTTGTAATGAAGACAAGACGATGATCGGAGTAAATAGATTCGGAACAATATGCTTTAAGATAATTTCTCTTCTTCTAACCCCAGTAGCTACACAAGAGAGAATAAATTCCTTTTCTCTTAAAGCTAATACTTCACTTCGTACGACCCTGGCGTAAATGACCCATCCCCCGATTACAAGGGAAATAATGATGTTTCTCAGACCTGTTCCAATTACTGCATTGATCACGAGGACAAGCAGTATAAATGGGAATGCAAGCATAACGTCTACAATCCGCATTAGTACTGCGTCAATCCAGCCTCTAAAGTAACCAGCCACTATTCCAATAATGGTTCCAATTAAGCCAGCAAAAAACACCGTTGATACACCAATTATGAGAGAAACCTTTGTGCCATAAATGATTCGAGACAAAATATCCCGACCAAGCTGATCCGTTCCTAACAAATGGCCATCTGTCATAGGAGGAAGGAGCTTTTTACTAAAGTCGGCTAATTCAGGATCGTACGGAGCCAGCCAATGTCCAAAAAGCCCAAGCACAAGAAGAATGACAATGATGAAAGCGCCAAATAAACCGGTACGACTTTTAACCAATTGTTTCATTAGAAATTGCCATTGTGATTGTTTTTTAGACGTTTTAATTTCGATTTTCTGCTCTGTGTTTTTTTCGATTATAGTATTACCCAAGTGTTCATGCCTCCTATTTCAAACGGATTTGCGGGTTCACATAGGCATATAGGATATCTGCCAAAAAGTTGATGATGGAGTATATTAACGCGATGATAAATACCCCTGCAAGGACGACTGGGAAGTCACGGTTCATCAGCGACTGCATGAGAAGTCTCCCAATGCCTGGCCAGGAAAAGACGGTTTCCGTGATAACTGCCCCGCCAAGTAAAACCCCTAAATCTAAAGCCACAAGTGTAATGATGGGAAGGAGCGCATTTTTTAAGGCGTATCTAGATAACACTTTCCGAACTGGAACCCCTGAAGCTTTTGCCGTACGAATATAATCTTTTCGAAGTACATCGAGCATCGTTGATCTTGTAAAACGAGCGAATCTGGCAACACTGTAGGCGGCTAGTGTGATCATAGGTAAAATCATATGAGTCACCGATCCCCCGCCACCGGAAGGAAGCCAGTTCAATGTTGCTGCAAAAATCAGGATTAAAATAATCCCTAACCAGAAACTTGGTATGGCTTGACCTAGTACGGTAAAAGCAACCCCCATTTGGTCATATATCGAATTTCGTTTATATGCGGAAATAATTCCAATTGGAATCGCTATTAATATCGAAAGGGCAAGCGCTGAAAAAGCCAGCTGAAACGTTGCCGGTATTCGGTCTAATACAATTCCTAGTGCGGGCTCACGTGAACGTAAGGATTCACCAAAATCACCTTGAACTGCATTGATCATGAATTCCCCGTATTGAACAATAAGAGGTCGGTCAAAGCCTAGTGCCTGTCGATATTCAGCTAACTGGTCCTTTGGAGCATCCGGAGGTAAGAAAAGCGCAGTTGGATCCCCAGATAGACGAATTAAAAAGAACACAGCTGTTAATGCCAAAAACACAACCAAAATCACCTGAAGGGTTCTTTTTACAACAAAATCTAACATGTCCATACCTCCTTTTCTTTAAGATTGGAAGGAGGGTATCAAAACCCTCCTATTATTAGTTCCAGCTCATGGTATGGACAAGCATTTTTTCATCAATTCGCGGCTGGAAGCTCAAATTTTTTCTGACCGCGTATAAATCACCTTGCTGCCATAAATAAATCCATGCTGCTTCCTCTACTAATCTTTGTTGAATTTCAGCCCATGCCTGTTTTCTTTCCTCAGGGTCAAATATTGGAATGGCATTTGAAATCATTTCTTGTACTTCTGGGTCATAAAATCCGCTATATGGTGCTTCTTCGGTAAATAGGTTTTCAACCGTTCCTTGTGCGTCAAATGCAGGGCCCCAGCCCAGTATAAACATGTCACTCATCTCTCGTTGACGTATTTTTGCTAAATGATTTCCCCACTCGTTAACTTGAACATTAACAGTGATACCAATTTGTTGTAACTGAGCAGCAATCGCTTGTGCTACATGAGTATCCATAGGATAGCGTCCGTTTGGAGTATCCAATTGTAAGGTTATATCAGAAGGTTTATAGCCAGCCTCTTCTAATAACTGAATTGCTTTTTCTGGATCATATTCATACCCTTCTGTTTCAGCATAATCCGCATTAATTTTTGATAGCGGACCAGTCATTTTCGTTCCATTTCCGTTTAATACACTTGCTAATAATTCATCGACATTAACAGCGTAGCTAATGGCCTGGCGTACCTTTTTATCTTGCAGTGGTCCATCGTAAAATGTATTAAGTGCTACATAGTTAATCCGAGAAGATCCAATCATTTCAATTTTTGAATTACCGTCGTTTTCTACTCTTTCTACTGAGTCCACCGGAACATTCTTAAATAGATCGATTTCACCACTTAAAAATGCTGCCAATCGAGTACTAAATTCAGGAATATATTTAAACGTAACCTGTTTAATACTTGGAGCACCGTTCCAGTAATCTTCATTGGCTTCAAGCTTTAGATATTGGTCCCTTTCCCACTCGGAGAATTTGTATGCTCCTGTACCCACAGGGTTTTTTGCTGCTTCATCAAGACCTACTTCCTGAACATGTTCCATGTCCATGATCAATAGGTCATCAGCTATACGTAATAATAAATTCGGCAGTGGTTCATGTGTGATGATTTGAACCTTATAATCATCAATAACCTTAACTTCTTTAAAGGCTGTCCATCTTGAACGATAAAATGAATTATTTTCTTCATTTAAAATGTATTCAATGTTTTGCTTAACATCTTCTGCGGTAAAAGGTTTTCCATTATGGAAAGTAACATCTTCTCTTAAAGTAAATTCCCAAGTAAGTTCATCGATATTTTTCCATTCGGATGCTAATCCTGGAATAAATCCGCCTTCATTATCTCTTTCAATTAACGGATCATAAATATTTCTGATTTGTACATCATTTACATAATTCACGTCCGTGTTAGCAAGCATTGTAACAGCATCTGACTCAATGCCAATTACAATGTCGTCCCTAGCCGATGGAGAACCCTCTTCAGTTGCATTATCATTTGAATCACTATCATTGCTATCTGTCATATCCCCTGCAGTTTCGGGAGTACAGCCCGCAGCAATAAATAATAGTAAAATGATCGAAAATATTACCATTAGATTTTTTCTTTTCATAAAATTTCCCCTCTCCTAAATGATTACTAGATAACCCCAAATGCAATGTTCGAATGAAATCAATCCTTTCTCTATTTATCTGAAATATCTTTATTTTCAGTCTATCAATTCTTCTTTTTTTATCTATGTGGTTTATACCAAAATCAAAATCTATTTCTTGTTAAAATTCACAAAATTAAGTATAGTTTAAATAGTAACTTTTTTTGTTTGGGGGTAATTATGAATCAATCACTCAATAAATTACAGTTACAATATTTAATTCATGTTTCGAACCTATTAAATTCAACCTTGGACATTGATACAGTCGTCGACTTAATCATTTCTGAAATTATTCCAATAATTGACGGGGCTGATGGCGGAATTCTCTTTTTGTTTGATGAAAAGAATCAGCAGTTAATTCCAAAGAGTTCCTATGGATTTAATGAAAACATATTAAAGCTGGTGAGAATAAAACCTGGTGAATCTATGACAGGACTTGCTTTTAAAAAGAGGAGGACTTTGATTTTCTCAAATCGCGAGGAAATATTTGGAGCCCAGAAATCCTTTTCTCCTTACAATTTAGAAATGCATAATTCAGCTATACGCTCTATTGTTTACTCTGCAATCTGTGCACCCATTTTTATTAAACAAAAGTGTATTGGCATCATTACGCTTGATTGTTTTTCAAGAAACAAGTATTTTACAAAGGAAGATAAGGAACTTCTAGAAGCCATTACCCATCAGGTAGGAATAGCTTTAGAAAGGACTGCATTATATAAGGAAAAAGAAAAATCTATTAAACTTCTTGAAAGCCTCAATCATGAAATTACCCGGCAAAATCACCTTCTTTCACACTCTATAAAAATGCATCAAAGATTATCTGATATTGTATTGAACGGGGAAGGACTGAATGAAATTCTAATGTATATTCAGTCAACCATTAGAATACCTACCCTTTTACTGGATAATTTTGGAGAAGTATTAATCTGCTACAAAATAGAAGAACTCAATGTAGAAATTGATTCCTTTAAAGAGTATATTGTCCCTCATTTAAGTGACTATCCAGTTCAAAAGCAAACTCTCATTTCAATAGGGAGAGATCAAAACTATTTTCTTTCTCTATTTCCAATTGGCAGTAAGACCAACCTTCTTGGATATTTAGTTACAGTTTCCAACAGCAAACTAAATGATATTGATTATACAGCGCTGAGCCACGCTTGCACGATCATTTCCTTGGAATTATTAAAGGAACAACATCTTTATGAGATAGAGCAAAGTTTAAAAGGAGAATTTATTGAAGAGCTTTTTCAAGCTGAAAAGTTTAGTGACAGCTTACGAAAAAGAGCATTACAATTAGAGCTTGAGCCTGACCGATTATATCAAGTTATTTACATTGACTATGAACCATTTATCCTAAATTATCAGAGGTCTAGAAGCATTAACTATACCATTCACAAAAAATTACTTCATTTAGTAAATAATCTCTTTTTGAATGGTTTTGCATCCGGTCTTGCAGTTAATAAGCACAATCATATTGTAATCATTCTGTCCTTTAAAGTTGAATCAAGGTTTGAAAAAATTAAATCATTTTTGAAGGAAAAAAGTAACCAATTTTTAATTCAAGCTGAAAAAAATTTCAAAGGCTTGACTCTAGCAATAGGGATTGGAGGAATACAGAAAGGATTAGATCTTGTTTATAAATCTTCACAGCAGGCCGTTAGATGTTTATCCTATATAAAAAACAAAAAAGTAAATGATACGATCCTTTTTTTTGATGAATTAGGAGCTAAAAGGCTTTATTTAAATAACACCGATGAAGAGCTAATGGACTTTTTAACAGATGTTCTGGGCCCATTATTTCAATATGAAAACCAACAAAAAGAAGAGTTTATTGAAACGTTATTCATTTATTTAGATAATAACCAAAAGTTAAAAGTAACAGCTGAGAAGTTACATGTTCATTTAAATACTCTTTCCTATCGAATAAAGCGGATAGAATCAATTTTAGGTATTAGTTTTCAAGACCCTAATGATCTCCTAAATTTATATTTAGCTGTTAATATGTACAAACTGCTAAAAAAAGTCTCATCTTAAAGAAAACCCTAAGCAGGTTTCAAATTTTCTAAAAAAGTGCTGTTTGCTGGAAAAGGAAGGAGAATTTAGACTCCTTCCTTTAACTATCATTTCTCTAAAAAATAAATAGGTACTAATTTCTTATATAGCACGTATTAAAAAATGGTTTTATTTTAAGTCTAAGCAATTATTTTATTTTGACTTATTGTGTTTCCTTCGAGTAACCGTGCCTGCACGAGACGTTCTCTTACCTTAATGCCAATCAGGCTGGCTAAATAGGCTTTCACGATACCGCCTAATATAAATGGAGTGACAGCAACACTCATTGCAGCCCCCCATGAAACATCAGCGACGAATTTATATTGGATACCGCCTAAAGCTAATGTAATCACCATCCCGACTAGATTTGCAATCATCGCCATTGAAATCGTAAATTTAGTTTTTTCAAGAATTAATCCTGTAAAATAGGCTGTTACAATAAATCCAATGATGAATCCGCCGGTTGGACCAACTAATACATGAAAACCAGCACTTGCTGAAGAGAAAACCGGAACTCCTACAGCGCCAATCGCTGCATATACAATCATGGAAACAGCTCCATAGCGACTTCCTAAAATCGTTGCAGTCAATCCCACAGCTAAGGTTTGTCCGGTAATTGGAATCAGCGGAAGCGGAATCGTGATCTGAGCAAGAACCCCTGTAATCGCTGCAAATAAAGCGCAGTATAATAGCATTCTAAGTTTATAATTTCTTTCCATGTTAAGTCCTCCTCGTCTATTGTTAACCTATGTATAAAAATAGGTTAACATTATTTTAAGGAGAATGGTAGGGGTAAATTTTATTGTTTATAAATTGTGCGTTGCGAAACGTAATAGGGCGTTAGATTCAGTTTATGGGCAGATTTTACACTATTTGGGCTCAAAGATTAATAATTGGGCTGTTTTGGCAAATAATTGGGCTACCTGGTACAAGAATTGGGCTGTTTTCGCAAATAATTGGGCTCCTGATCAAAGAATTGGGCGCTCTATACTGATTAACTGGCGCAATGCCCAATTTATGGGCAGCAATTATAATAATTGGGCTTGACAAACATTAATTGGGCTTTCTTCAAAAGAATTGGGCTTGACAAAAGATTAATTGGGCGTCTTAAACAATAATGTATCAACCCACCACAAATTACTGTATCCCCAGCCTATTTTCGCTTCCGTTTCTTCCTGTTTCTATCCCGTTTTTTATTATCAGGAGATCTGTTAACCCTTCCTCGATCTGTTCGCGCATGAGCCGGTTCCTCTTCCCGTTTCGGTCGCAAATTTCTCTTTTCAAGAGATTGTCCGATGCCTTTTTCAATGTTTCTAAGCATCCCTGTGTCTTTTGGCGCGACAAAGGTAATAGCCTTGCCTCTTTCCCCTGCTCTGCCGGTTCGGCCGATTCTGTGGATATAGCTTTCTACATCTTCTGGAATATCGTAATTGAAAACATGGGTAACTCCATTTACATCTAATCCTCTTGCCGCTACATCAGTTGCTACTAAAAATTGAATATCAGCACCCCGGAATCTTTTCATAACCCGTTCTCTTTTAGCTTGAGACAGATCGCCGTGTAATTCATCTGCATTGAAACCATTTTGCTGAAGCGCCTCGTTGAGCTTACTGACCCGGCGCTTCGTCCGACAAAATATAATCGCCAAAAACGGAGACTCTTCTTTTAAAATTTCCAACAGATGCGTCTGCTTTAGCCGATCTGTTGTAAAAATAACACTCTGGTCAATTTCCTTTACCGTTACTTCTGGGTTTTTCACCCTAATATCAACCGGATTTGTTAAATATTTTTTAGCAAGACTTCGAACCTGATCAGGGACCGTTGCCGAAAACAGTAACGTTTGCCGTGTTGGCGGAGTCGCTTGGATGATCTGTTCCACCTCAGGAAGAAAGCCAATATGAAGCATTTGATCAGCTTCATCTAAAACGAGTGTAGTGAGATTGGAAAGCTGGACCGTTTCTCTGCGCAGATGGTCGAGCAGTCTACCTGGAGTTGCAACCATTACGTGAATATTTCCCTTTAACTTTCGTAATTGCTGCTCCACATCTTGGCCCCCATATATTGCAAGGACCCGAATACCTTCTTCCTCGCTGATGACATTTTTAATATCACTTGTTATTTGAAGCGCCAGCTCCCTTGTTGGTGTCAGAATGAGAGCTTGCGGTTCCTTTATTGCAAAATCAATTCTCTCTAAAATCGGCAGGACAAAAGCCAGGGTTTTACCTGTCCCTGTCTGGGCCCGCCCAATAACATCCTTTCCTTCGAGAATAGGAGGAATTGCTTTCTCCTGAATCGGAGTAGGGGATGTAATGCCTTTATTATTGAGTCGTTCAATCCTAGCAGCACTTATATGCAGGCTATGAAAATCGTCCATCCTGAGACCACCTATACATTATTTTACGCATCTGCAATTTCACCTTTATAAAACATTTTTTTATGAAGTTCAATCCCTAATTCCCTGGCGATTTTTTTTAACTCTCGCTCTTCCCTCGGTGTGACAAAGGATACAACTGTCCCTCCATCAGACCCTAGTCTTCCTGTCCGGCCAGACCTGTGAACATACTGATTCAGATCCTTACTTAAATCAAGGTGAAGCACATGAGATAGTCCTTTTATATCTAGTCCTCTTGCCGCTACATCAGTTGCTAAAAGAAGATTACTTTTTCCTGAGCGGATGTTACGTATGGCATTCTCTCTATCCTGCTTTTTTGTTTCACTATGTAAAACACTGGGGGTGAGACCCTCATAAGTCAGTTTTGATACCAGCACATTTAATTCGCTAATGTCATTGGCAAACACTAACACCTTTTCTGGCTCAGTTCTCATCAATTTCCCGATCAATGCAACCTTGTCCCGCTCTTCACAAACGAAGTAGATGTGCTCCACTGCTTTATTCAGACTAGGTGCTTCTTCTACCTTTATAATCTCTGGCTTATTCATCCACTCTTTAGCTAACTCTTCGGTCTTTTCAGTGAGGGTTGCCGAAAATAAAACAATCTGTCTGTCCCTTAAAGCCGAATCCACAATCCCGTTTACGGTTTGAAGATGTTCTGGAACCAATAATTGATCCCCTTCATCTATGACAATGGTTTGGACTTCATGCATTTTTATTTTCTTTTGTTTAATAAGTTCCAGTAAACGACCTGGTGTTCCCGCAATGATATGGGGCCGTTTTTTTAGTTTTTCTATTTGGCGTTTGATGTTCCCGCCGCCGATAAATGACGCGGCTTTAACTTCACTTCCGCTAGACCAATCCTGAATCTCCTGAAAAATTTGCATCACTAATTCATGCGATGAGGCAAGGATTACTGCTTGCACATGAGGAAGGCCCGGGTCAACCCGCTCTAAAATAGGCAGAAGATAGGCTAATGTTTTCCCTGTACCAGTTGGTGATTGGGCAATCACGTCCCTGTTCTCAAGGATCAAGGGAATGGACTTTTCTTGAATCGCAGTAGGATTGGCAAATCCTTGTTTTCTCCAATTTTCCTGTAAAAATGGTTTTAACTGCTCTATAATCGATGAATTCATGCTATACTCCTCTTTATTCAGTCATACAAAAGGATGGGATTCCTCCCACCCTTTTCTAGTCATTTCTTATTATGGCATGTTTTACTACCTTAATGATATTTTTTTATTATTTTCGAAGGGATTCTTCTATTAAAACAGTTTCCAAAGCTTCATATAATTTCTCCCGCACTTCTTCGAGCTTTTGTTGTTCTTGGGTCAGTTCTTGTAATACCGGAAGATCTTGTTCAGCTAACATTTGCTTCTCAATAGCTCTCAGTTTCTCCTCGATATCTTCTATTTCTAATTCTATCTGGGGAGCTTTATCTTTTGCAACGGAACCTTTATTCGTAACACCAGCCGATTTTGTATTTGATACTGCCAGGTTCTCCTCTTTTGGAAGTATTTCTTTCAGCTTTTTCCTTGCCCATGAATAGTCGCCTGGGAAGGCATACAGTGTGTTGTTTGTTAACCAATACGTTTTCGAAAAAAGCTTATCAATAAAATAGCGGTCATGGGATACAGCTAAAATGGTCCCGTTAAACTTTTCTAATGCATCCTCCAACACTTCTCTTGAATCAATATCAAGGTGGTTGGTCGGTTCGTCGAGGATCAAAAAGTTTATATCCTGGTACATCAGCTGAGCGAGCCGCAGCCTCATCTTTTCACCGCCGCTTAAGCCCTTTATTTTTTGAAAAACAGCAGGTCCGTAAAATAAGAACCTTGCTAAAATATGTCTCGCTTCACCTTCAGTTACACGAACCTCATCCCTAAAAGCTTCAATAATGGTTTGTTCCGGATCTTTCGCTTGGAAGACCTGTGACAAATAGCCAATTTTCACATTACTCCCGACTTTCATCTCACCATCATCAGGTGTTAATTCTTTTAATAACAGTTTTAAAATCGTAGACTTACCCGTACCATTTTCACCGACAATTACAGCACGATCCTGGAATTGAAGATTCATATTGATTCCGCTAAATAGCTTCATCCCATTAAATGATATGGCTGCGTCTTTCAAGAAGACCACATCATTACCGCTTCGCTGGTGCTGCTCAAACCGAAGTTCCATTTTTTTCGCTTCGAGGACTGGTCTTTTCAATTTTTCCATTCTTTCTAAGGCTTTTTCCATACTGCTGGCTCTTTTATGGAGACCTGCATTTGGCGGATTAGCCTGGTTCGCCCACTCCCGTAATCGTTTAATTGTCTCTTTCATTTTTTTAATTTTCTTTTGCTGCTCTTGGTAAGCCTGGAACTCAAGCAAAAGCTTTTCTTCTTTTTCTTTTAGGAAACCTGAATAATTTTGACGATAAATCTCGAGTTCTCCCTCTTCTAAATCCAAAATTTTCGTAACCACCTGATCGAGAAAATACCGGTCATGGGATATTACGACAACCGTACCGTTATAATCTCTTAAATATTCCTCTAGCCATTCAACCGCAGCGATATCCAAATGATTGGTCGGTTCATCGAGTAAAAGCAGATCGGGATTCTGGAGAAGAATTAAACCTAACCCCACTTTTGTCTTTTCTCCTCCGCTTAACGTGTCAAATTTACTATTAAGGAGATAGTCAATTTTTAATCCATTAACTACTTTTTGGATGTTGGTTTCTACCTCATAACCGCCCAAATAAGTAAATTGATCCTGGATCGAACCATATTCTTTGATCAATTGATTGAGGCGGGTTTCATCCCGTTCTGATGCCATTCTTGTTTCTAAATCCCGCATCTCATTCTCCATTTTTTTCAGTTTAGAAAAGGCGGAAGCTAAAACTTCGTAAACTGTTACTTGATTTGTGTAGGATGGAATTTGTTCAAGATAGCCCACCTTACAGTCTTTTTTAATATGGATCTGCCCAGAGTCAGGTGCTTCAATCCCGGCAAGCAGCTTAAAAATCGTAGTTTTACCGCTTCCGTTACGGCCTACTAAGCCGACCCGATCATTTTCGTGTATTTCAAATGACAATTGTTCAAATATTTTAGTTCCGCCGAACATTTTACTTACTTCATGTGCCGCACAAATTATCATGATGGTTAACTCCTTTTTTAAATATAAAAAAGCCATAGGCAAGAACACCTCACCCATGGCACCCAGACATATATCTAAAAACAAAAAGAGAGCTCAAATAAGCTCTCCTTTTATCTTATTTCAATTTAGATGGATAAAGAGATTCTTATTGTTTTATTGTTGCTATGCAGTTGCTAAAAAAGGGCATACGTATCCCGTTAGCAGCTGCATCATGCAAAATCGCACAGCAAATACTTAAAAAGCTAAGAATTTGTGAGCGCCCAACAACAAAACGATTCATCTCTTGATCCACCTCCTTTGCCGAACTTAAAACATAGTTTAAGTATAAATTTTTCCATTATGAATTACAAGCCTGCTTCGTCTAAAACCCTAAAATGCTGCCACTCATAAGGGAGTAACCGCTGATACTTATCTGAAAGGAATCTGTCCTCTATAAGTACCAAAATTCCTTTGTCCTCTTCTGTTCGAATCAGCCGGCCGCCTGCCTGTAAAACCTTGTTCATTCCAGGGAACACATATGCGTAATCATATCCGCTCTTTCCCTTTTGATTGTAAAAATCTTTAATTAAGTCACGTTCTACTCCTATTTGCGGAAGTCCCACCCCAACTACAATTACTCCTGTCAGCCTGTCTCCTTTTAGGTCAATGCCTTCGGAAAAGATTCCGCCTAAAACAGCGAAGCCAACTATTGAACTCTCATGACTTGTTTCAAAGCTGGCCAAAAAAACCTCCCTTTCACGTTCAGACATAGACTGGCTTTGAACGAGTGTTTTTACACCTTCCCATTCCTCCTGCAAGCATTCCTCATACACATCCACCAAATATTTGTAGGACGGGAAAAAGATAAGATAATTGCCTTTTCTCTGGCTTATCATGTCTCGAATGGTTTTAACGATTCTCTTTTTTGAACGCTCCCGATCATGGTACCGGGTTGAAACCGGCTGAATATAGAGCTCTAAATGTTCCCGGGGAAAGGGGGACGGAATCGATATTGCATAATCTTCTTTCTTTCCACCCAGCATTTCTTTATAAAAGGAAAGCGGTGAAAAGGTTGCTGAAAAATAAATCGTCGCACGAAAATGTTTGGCTGCTAGTCCCAAGAGATAAGAAGGATCAAGACAGTATAGCTTGACACGCACTTCACTTTTTTCGATTTCGATAAAAGTTACATAGCGTTCATCAAAAAGCTTCGAGGTCTTCAGGAATGATTGTGCTAAAAAATACGTTTCTAATAGTAGTTTATTGTTCTCTGCAAGCAGTTCTCTCTCTGCTTCAGCCACAAAGCTATCAAGTAAAATGATTAAATCTTCCGGAAGTTCCCGTTCTACGATATAGGGCTGATTCCCTGACTGTTTTTTCAGATGAAGCAAGTGCTCATTAATCGCTTTTGCACTTTCAAAGAGATAAGAATTTTTGCCTTTATAGTCCCGTTTCAACTGTAAGAAATCGGATTTTAACAAATGAGCGGAAAACATATCACGCGACCGATCAACCAGATTATGTGCTTCATCAACGAGAACGACAGATTTCCTTTTTTGTTCATCAAAGAACCGCTTCAATGATACTTGCGGGTCATATAAATAATTGTAATCACAAATAATAGCATCAGCGATATAGGCAAGATCTAAAGAGAATTCAAATGGGCAAACCCTATGCTTTTGGGCATATGCCGCAATAACGTCACGATTCATAATCGTTTCATTAGCAAAAATATCTAAAACCGCCACATTAATCCGGTCGTAATAACCATCAGCAAACTCACAATGGTCTTTAGAACATATCGTTTCATCCTTAAAGCAGACCTTGTCCTTTGCAGTAATCGTCACTGCTTTACATTGAAGCCCTTTATCTTCCATTAGATGCAAAGCGTCTTCCGCAGCCGTTCTCGTTATCGTTTTCGCTGTAACATAGAAGAAACGGTCAATCTCATCTTTGCCGAAAGCTTTAACTGCTGGAAACATAGTAGAAATCGTCTTTCCAGTACCGGTGGGAGCCATTGCAAATAAATTCTTTTCCGCCATGATACTTTTATATACGGCCCCTGCAAAATTCCTTTGCCCGCTTCGATAGGATGGGAAAGGGAAAGCTAGGTTCATTGCACTCTCTGTCCTTTTTTCCCGATGTTCTTTTATCAGAAATGCAAAAGGTGCATACTGTTCAACCGTAGCTAAAACAAACGCTTCTAAGTCTTCATAGGTACTTACCGTCACAAATTGTTTAATTTCTTTCGATTCTGTTTGAACATAGGTGAGCCTGATTTTAATCGTATCCAGTTGCTTTTCCTTAGCCAGAATGAATCCGTAAAACTTAGCTTGGGCCCAATAAACAGGATAGGATTCTTCTGTTATTTCTTGAAGCGGCCTCGAGGTTGACTTGATTTCATCAATCATAATGCCATCTTGTTCATGAATAACACCATCGCATCTTCCCTCGATTTCAAAAACAAGCCCCTCAAAAGGAATCACACAGGAAACCGGAACTTCTTTTTCATCCGAATCCTTATACGTACTTTGAACTGCTTGATGAATTTTCGTCCCTACCTGGAGAGGCGTAACCGAACGGAAGCGAGAATCGATACTCCCGCTTGCGTAGACATATTCAACTAGTCCTCTTACAGATATTTTTACAGCATTTATCACAGTATCACCTAATTACATCATTATTACCTCTATCTTACCGGTTTTTGGGCAAAAGAAATACCCCACCCAAAAGAGTGAGGTATTGCCTTTCCTATTGTGTAAATACTTTTGTCTTTTCAATCCAATCAATAAAATTAGCGACAACCTGATCTAAAAATTGAACAGTCGGTTCATGAATCAATTGGCCAGACTCATCGACCTTTTCTTGTACCACTCCAATAAAGACCTCATTCCCCGGAAGAGTCAGAGCCGAAACACCGGGTGAGTTTAAAATTTGGCGAAGATGCATTTGCGCGCGGGCTGTTCCAAGAACACCTCCAGAAGCACCAACAATCATGGCTGGTTTTTTAACCATTACTTTTTCCACTCTCGAGAACCAATCAATTACATTCTTTAAAAGGCCAGGGATGGAATGATTATACTCAGGTGTAACAAATAACAGACCATCACTGTTTAAAATCCGCTCTCTTAAATCCTTAACAACCGCAGGAGGATCCAATTCATCATCCTGGTTGTACATCGGGAGCTGGTCTATCGGCAGAATCTCGACTTCGATTTGATCAGCGTATCGTTTTTGGATGTATTTGGCGATCTTTTTATTGTAGGAATCCTTTCGGTTGCTTCCTACCATTGCTGCAATTTTCATACTGAACACCTCCTGAGAAATATAATTGCACATTCATTTTTACAAAAAGATGTCCCATATTTCACTTATTTTGCTCACAATTCCTATTTTTGAATCGATTTTACTAGAATTTCCCTGCTTAGAAGTAAGAACAAGAAATACAATAGCTGAAAAAAATAAAATGTAAGGTACAAGCGTTCAGCTCATGGAAGGCTAGACTCTTTTTTGTGTTTCGGGACCCGAGATGGAGAGGATTTTTGGAGCGAAAGTCATGTGGTTGAAGCGGAAATTTACATTTTTGAGCACAAATCAGGGTTTTGGAGCGTCTTTTTCGTTTTTTGGAGCACGAGCCCGCAGCAATGGAGCGGATTTCCTGCTTTTAGGAGCGGAGATCAGGGAGATTGGAGCAGGAAACCAGGGTTTTGAGCAAAAATTTAGATTTTAGAGCGATACCTCTTAGCTTGAAGCCTGAAAATTTGGGCTTGATCATTAAGTAATGGGCGCGAATCACAATTATTGGGTGGGTCCGTGACTTATTTGGGCGAGTTCCGCAGTTTATTGGGCGCTCATCCCTAGTATTTGGGCACTTCTCCCGTTTTATTGGGCAGGAAATTTTATAATTGGGCGACCCCAACAATATTTGGGCGGCATCTCGATAATTGGGCTGCCACCACAATATTTGGGCGCCCATCAAAATAATCGGTCCGGAAACAAAGTAATTAGGCGGGTATTCTTAATGATTCTTTAAGATTTGTTTATCATTCCAGATTTTTGTCTATTATTGTCCATTTTTTTACCACGTAACAAAATATACATACTTATTATAGAATACTTATCCACAAGCAGGGAGTTTTATAATTTCCTAAGCAACAAATAAGGAGGATGGATCGTCCCCACCCTCCTGTTCATTTATTTTTTATTTTTTTGCTGCCCGCTTTTCTTTTGGCTTTGATTTTGGCTATTGCCCACTTGCATATCCGTACCAAACTCTATATCATTTTTGCCTTCTTGGCCTTTTAGCTGCTGGCGCTTTTGATCTTTGTTTTGCATTCCTTGTTTGGACATATTAGGTACCTCCATTTACGTAATAGTTCGATTACTAATACCTATTGTCCCAGACAAGAAATGATATTATTCTAATGAAATTGTGGTTTGGGAGCAGGAAATACAGAGTAAATATTCATTTTTTTCGTTTTTACCGAACTCAGTGCGGTTTTACAGAACTTACCTCTGTTTTACCGAACTTAGAACCTATTTAACCGAACTCGGAAATTGTTTAAGCGAACTCAGAATGATTTTACCGAACTCGGGACCCACTTTACCGAACTCGGAATCATTTTACAGAACTCAACACTGTTTTTCCGAACTCAGAACCGTTTTTCCGGACTCAACTCCATTTATTCCGGACTCTGCTCCCGTTTTTCCGGACTCAACTCCTGTTATCCCGGACTCAGCACCCAGTATTCCGGACTCTGCTCCCGTTTTTCCGGACGGTAACTCCCTTTTTATCCAGACTCTCCGCCTTAATCCATCTGCGAGCCAAAGTTATGGTGCAACCTACCTTTCCACCCCAAACACAATATCATTCTGTCTCCGTGCTTCTGCCGTGATCCTTAGAGCAGCCTCACTTATTCTTCTCAACTCTTCATACCGTTCACAGTTTCGAGTCTCAATGATTTCTTTAAATGCCTCGATTTCATATACCATATCTAATTCCTTTTGCGGCTCAGCCAGCTCTTCCGTCAATCCTGTTATCCGATTCTTATAGGAAATCTTTGTAACCGGTGCAATATGGTCAAATGTAATCGTCCCTGATTCCCCTTGGATCTCACAAGGTAATTCGGCATTAACAATTTTTGAACAAAGTATTGTACATACAAACCCATCATATTCTAAAATCAGTGTCCCGCTGCCATCTACTCCGGTTGGTATAATGACTGGAAAATATGATACATTCTTTGGTTCTCCAAACAATGATACTGCAGCAAAAATCGGGTACACCCCTAAATCCACTAACGCTCCTCCCGAATACTTAAGAGAAAAAATATTAGGTTCTTCCCCTTTCAGGACCAAATCATAGCGAGAAGAATATTTCATATATGAAAGGACGGCACTTCTAATTTTACCGACCTTATGTATCTGATCTTTTAACCGCCTAAAATTAGGAGCATGAATATTGCGGGCTGCTTCGAATAACAACACACCGTTTACATCTGCTATTTCAAAAGCCCACTGCCATTCTTCAAGATTGGAAAAGATTGGTTTCTCGCATATCACATGTTTCTTATGTTCCAGGAAAAGCTTCACTTGTTCAAAGTGCAAGGAATTCGGTGAAGCAATATACACGACATCAATCTGATCACTTTTGGCCATTTCATTTAAGTCCGTATAAATGGAAGTCGCCTTAAACCTGTCAGCAAATTGTTTCGCTTTTTCGTAAGATCTTGAATACACACTCGTTAAATGAACGTCCTTTGCTTCTTGAGCTGACTCGATAAAACGGATCGTAATTTCACTGGTTCCAATCACACCATAGTTCATTTTAAAATCCCTCTCTCTTGTAATGATTAGGTATCTTGATTTTAACAGAATCCCCTTTACAAAATATATCAAATCAGACAAAACAAAAAACCGCTAGGAGGCAGGATATTCATCCATTTACTCCACACGGTTTATTCATGTTAAATAACTTCCTTCTGCAGCTGGCTATAATACAGTCCATGATAAATGCCTTTTTGCTCAAGCAATGATTGATTTGATCCCTTTTCTATGATTCGGCCGTCTTCTAAGACAAGGATCTGATCGGCCTGCTGAATCGTATTCAGCCGGTGGGCAATTACAAAACTAGTACGGCCCTTCATTAAACGCTGCAGCGCTTCTTGAATTTTCATTTCTGTAATCGTATCAATGCTGCTTGTTGCCTCGTCTAAGATTAGTATCTTTGGATTAGCGAGAATTGCTCTTGCAATTGAAAGCAATTGTCTTTGCCCCTGACTGATACCGCCGCCGTCTTGAGTTAGAACCATGTTGTATTGCCCTGGCAGCTTCATAATGAAGGAGTGAGCATTAGCTAGTTTTGCCGCTTCTATGACTTCCTCATCAGTCGCATCTAATCTTCCATAGCGGATATTTTCACGGATGGTTCCCTGGAACAGGAAGGAATCTTGCAATACAAACCCCATGTTTTGCCGCAGGCTCTCTCTTTTAATATCCTTGATATCATATCCATCGATTAAAATCCGGCCCTGTTCTACCTCATAAAACCTTGACAGCAGATTAATAATCGTGGTTTTTCCAGCTCCAGTAGGGCCAACCAGCGCGACTGTTTGCCCTGGAGAGACATAAAAACTAATATCATTGACGGTCTGGCTGTCTTCCTCATAAGCAAACGTAACGTGT
Source organism: Bacillus oleivorans (assembly GCF_900207585.1). Lineage (GTDB taxonomy): Bacteria > Bacillota > Bacilli > Bacillales > JC228 > Bacillus_BF > Bacillus_BF oleivorans. The sequence goes on from NZ_OAOP01000004.1 coordinate 192,690, forward strand.
TCGAATTCAACCTCGCCTTTTACATCGGATAAAGTGAATGCTCCTGGCTCATCCTTTACTTCTTCTGCCTCATCTAAAATATCGAATACCCTCTCCGCACCTGCAATCGCGGAAAGAAGAGTGTTAAATTGGTTGGCCAAATCGTTTAGCGGCCGTGTGAATTGCCGTGAATACTCGGTAAATATCACAATAACCCCGATCGAAACGATCTGCTTTAAGGCTAATATCCCCCCGACTCCGGCAATAATTGCAAAGCTTAGATTATTTAACATATTCATCAGCTTCGGGATAAAGCCAGAGAACGTCTGCGCCCAGAAACCGGATCCTTTTAATCGCTCCCCTTTTTCTAAAAATTCGGCTATCACTCTATCTTCCTGTGAAAAACTCTTTATGATGCGCTGTCCGGAAATGGTTTCTTCGATAAAGCCGTTTAATTCTCCTAAATTCCGCTGCTGTTCCTTAAAAAGTTTTCCTGTCCGTTTTGTAATCCACTTCATTCCATAGAACATCATTGGCACAATGATTAATGTCACTAATGTAAGAAGCGGACTGAGCCAAAGCATCACAGTTACAGTTCCGGTCAGGGTAAGAAAACTTGAAAAAATCTGAATCACAGACGAGTTTAAAGTCGAGCTGACATTTTCAATATCATTTGTAATCCGGCTCATCAGTTCCCCATGCTTCCTTTTATCAAAAAACGGGATTGGCAGTTTATGAAGATGACGAAATAGCTGGTTTCGCATTGTATAAACGGTATTCTGCGCAATACCAATCATCCAAAAATTTTGGAACCAAACCGATATAGAATGCAGCAAATAAACGGCGAGCAAACCTCCGAGCAGCTTCACTAAACCGCTTGAGTCTCTTGTAACGATGAATTCATCAACGGCTACCCCTACCAAAAACGGACCCAGCAAAGCTAAACCAGAACTAATCAGCACCATTAATAACACAAGAGACAGAAGTCCCTTACTCTTGGCTAAATAAGACCAGATTCGTTTTAAAGTTCCAAACCAGTTTCTCGCTTTAGGCCGCTTTTTCCCTAGTAAAGCATCGAGTTTCTCAAGCGGGATTTTTTCATATTGGAAAGGTTCAATGAATGGCTTGAGCATTTTTTAGTGACTCCTCTCCAAATTGAGATTGATAAATTTGCTGATACAAAGGAGATTGTTTTAACAGGATTTGATGACTTCCTTCTATCAGCAATTCCCCATCTTCTAACAGCAAGATTTTATCAGCTTCCATCGCTGTACTAATCTTTTGGGTGATGATAAAAGTAGTACAGGAATATTGCCGCAGCGCTTTTAACAGCTTTGCTTCTGTTTTTAGATCTAACGCACTTGTACTGTCATCAAGCAATAAGATTTTTGGTTTTCTTACCAAAGCTCTTGCGATTGAAAGACGCTGTTTTTGTCCTCCTGACAGATTCACGCCCTTTTGCCCGATTCTAGTATCATACTGTTTTGGCAGCTTTAAGATCGTCTCATGAATCTGAGCATGTTTTGCAGCTTCTATAATTTCTGCCATCGTTGCATCTTCTTTTCCCCATGCAATATTATCTTTTACAGACCCTGTAAATAATAAAGCTTCTTGGGGAACATAGCCGATCTCTTTGCGCAGAGCGTTCAGTTTAATCGATTTAATATTCTGATTATCAATCAGAATTGTTCCCCCATTCGCATCATAAAGCCGCGGAATCAGCTGAAATAAAGATGTCTTCCCTGAACCTGTGGCACCCATAATCGCAATCGATTCTCCTGGATGGACTGTAAAGGAGAGGTTTCGCAGAACCTCTGTTTCTGTACCAGGATATTGAAAAGAGACTGCATTAAATTCTACTTTTCCATATTGAAGTTTGTAGGAAGCATCCATTTGTTCTGTATCTTCTAAATCAACCTCGGTTTCAAAAACTTCCGCAATCCGCTGTGAAGATGCCTTTGCTCTTGAAATAGCCATGATGATAAAGGAAAACATGGAAATGGCGGTTGTAATTTTAGTAGCATAATTGATAATCGCTACGACTTCGCCGACCTCCGCTCCGCCTGTAGTGACTTCAATATTGCCGAACCAAAGAATTCCGATCACACCTAAATTCATAATTAATAATAAGACGGGCTGTGTGGATTCAATCAGCCTTAAGGAGGTTACGGTCCGGTCCATCAGGTTTTTATTCGATTTTGTAAACCGTTTGACCTCATGATTCCAGCGTAAAAAAGCTTTGATTAATCTCATTGCCATTAAATTTTCCCGCATCACATTATTCACCGAATCGAGTCTTTCTTGAACCATTCGGAAAAGGATTCCGGCTTTTTTCATAATCCATAGCAGAAAGCCAATAATCAGCGGAATCGCAATTAAGAAAATAATCGCTAATTTTAAATTAACCACTAAGGCCATCACCGCTCCGCCAATCACTAATAAAGGAGCTCTCATCATAATCCGCAAACTCATAAAAATCGTATTTTGAATTTGCGTTACATCATTCGTCATCCTTGTGATTAAGGAAGAAGTCGGAAATCGGTTAAAATTCGAAAAAGAAAAGGACTGAACTTTTTCGTACAATTTTTTCCGGACATCATAGCCAAAGCTTTGCCCAACGTGAGCAGCATAAAAAGAATTTAAGATTCCAGAGGTAAAGGCAATCAGCGACATCCCAACCATGACGCCTCCCCAAATCAAAACAACTGAAAGATCCTCCTGTAAGATCCCATCATCAATTATTTTCGCCATCAGCAAGGGAGCAATCAGCTCTACAGCGAGCTCGGTCAGCATAAAAAACCAGGCTACTCCCATTGGGATTCGGTAAGGCTTGAGCAGCGATAAAACTTTAAGCATATGAATCCTCCAAACTATCACCTTATGAATAAACTTTGTTGATATATAGACATTTTCAGTTGTGTTCAGAAAAAATTACTTCGGACATCTAAATAATTTTATTTACTCCATAATACCCTTTTCTGCACAAAATTTTAACTATTTTTGATTTTTATTGCCGATATTTTTTGATTGGGTATTTTGTTGGGGCAGAAGGACCGCCATTCGCCGCAAACCACGTAAAAAAGCAGAAGTCATTACACTCCTGCTTTTCCTTTAATCTGCATAACCATTCACTTATTTCTCACCCATGTACTGATCCAAAAAATCGGCTACCGCAGTATAGGCCGTTATATTATTTTCTAGTTTAACAAAGAAATGCCCTTCATCTTCAAAGCGGATATATTCCACCGGGTGATTCTTGAGCTTTAGTTTATTAACAATTTGTTCAGCTTCTTCAATCGGTACACGCGGATCATTGGCACCATGGAGAACGAGAAGAGGGCATTGAATAGCATCAATCCGATGAAGCGGATCGATTTCGTCGAAAAAATCACCGTCATTTTCGATGCTTCCGTATTCAGCTTCTCTAAGCTTTCTTCGCCATGGACTTGTATTTTCCAGGAAAGTACGGAAGCTTGAGATTCCAACGATATCAATCGCTGCTGACCAAATTTGCGGATAATGAGTAATGGCAGCCAGCACCATAAAGCCCCCATAACTGCGACCCATAATTGCAATTTGTTCTGGGTCGGCATTTCCTTCTTCCTTTAGCCATTCAACGAGATAGGTCAAATCCTTCACTGAATCCATCCGTTTCCTCACATCATCCAAATGACTGTATGTCTTGCCATAGCCTGTACTTCCCCGAACATTCGGAGTACAAACCGCATAGCCCCGGTTAAGGAAGTATTGAAGAAAAGGATTATAGACAGGACGAATTTGGCTTTCCGGTCCGCCATGTACAAATACAACAACCGGGAGCTTACAGCTTCCTGCTTTATTTTTCGGAAGGTAATAAAAGGCAGGAACCTCTAGATCATCAAAAGATGAAAAGTAAACAAGCTCTGGTTCTATTAAACGTTCACTGACAACGGAAGAATGAGATACAAAGGTAACCCTTGCTGCGTACATGGTTTCTAAGTCTAACTCCCAAATGTCTGAAGGATATTTAGCGCCATTAAACACATAGGCTAATTTTGAATGATCAGGGGAAAAGGCCATATCTGATATTGTGCCCATCGGCGTATTCCAAGTGGAATAAGTGTAGCTTTCCAGATCAAGGATAATACCTTTCGAGATACCGCCTTCATTGACTGAGTATGCCAGCATCGTTTTATCCTTGCTCATGACCAAGCCTTCAATGTCCCAATTTCGCTGATCGACCCAGGAAAAGTCTTTAGAGATCAAATCTATTACGCCAAGACCGGTGAACTCTCGGCCCCGATTGGACAAAACATACAGTTTTTTACCATCAGCGCTAAATTGAGGATAAGAAAAATGTGCCTCATCTTTATGAGGTGTAATCCAAGTCACTGAACCTGTTTGAATATCCAACAGTCCCAGGTCATTATCTAAATTGGAATTGGTTTTTTGAATTAATAAAGTGACTCCATTCGGATGCCATTTTAGGGCGGAGTAGGTACCATTATCTGAAAAGATTTGTCTTGTTTCATAGGTTTCAATATTTTGAATGTAGATATCAAAATAAGAAGGATTTCTGCGGTTACTGGACCAAGCGATCCATTCCCCATCTGGTGAGCTTCCTCCATAATGGTGAATATGATCGGGTGAAAACGTGAGCGGCGTCATTTCCCCATCATCCGAGAGAAGATATAGCTGCTGCCGTTCATTGACCCCATGATCCATTCCAATAATTCGTAATGAAGTATTCCCTATGTATTGAACAAACATGATTCTATCATCAGTAAAGGATACTTGAGACGGCCATGAATCACCTCTCTTTATATCCCATACCTGGGGCAGGCCCGTATAATCGGTTATAAAACTGATTACTTCCCCATCGGGACTATAGACAGGATTCCTAGCTGTTCGTACATGTAAAAAAGGTTTGATGCCAATTGACTTCATGTCTTTACCCCTTCCCCCAAAAGATAATATTTCTAAAATTTCTGTATTAATAGTCTACAATAAATACTTCGAGAATTGGAGGAATATTTCATCTTTGTGTAATAAGGGGAAAAAGGTACTAGATTACTTTTTAAACAGGAGATTTTCTCTACTAATCTATCACCATTTTTGTCTTTTAATAGGGGACATCTGCCAATCTACATAGTAAAATTAACATGTATGGAATATAGTTCTGATTCAACGAAAGAGGGGATACTATATGAATTTATTTTTTCAAGACAAAGTCGTGTTAGTAACAGGAGGAAGTACAGGAATCGGAGCAGCGATTGCAAAAGGGTTCGGCGCAGCGGGTGCAAAGGTAGCCGTTCATTATTTAACAAATGAAGAAAAGGCAAACCAAGTTGTTTCCTCGATCAAAGAAATGGGCGCTGATGCGATTTCTGTAAGAGCGGATATGACTTCGGCTTCTGATGTTAAGAATTTATATTCTGTTATTCTGCAACATTACGGACGAGTAGATATTTTAATTAACAATGCTGGTTCTATGGTAGAACGATGCCCCTTTGAAAACCTGAGCGAAGAGGTATGGGATCAAGTTTACAATATTAACGTAAAATCTATCTTCTTATCTACTAAAGAGGCTGTTCCAATTATGAAAAAACAAGGCGGCGGCGTTGTTATTAATACAGCTTCTGTTGCAGCACGCAATGGCGGCGGCCCTGGAGCAATCCACTATGCGTCTGCAAAGGGAGCTGTCATGACCTTAACCAAAGGGTTAGCCAAAGAACTTCTTCCTTATCACATTCGTGTAAATGGGATTAATCCTGGTGTAATTAGTACACCTTTCCATGAAAAATTCTCACCAGATAAAGTGAGAGATCAGTTTTTGAAGGGCATTCCAATGGGCAGAGAAGGTACTCCTGAAGAAATTGCAGGAGCTGTCCTTTTTCTTGCTTCTGACTATGCGAGCTATATTTGCGGCGAGCATATTGAGATTAACGGAGGGCAATGGATGGACTAATTTCATCTATTCAACAGCCAAAAAAAAGCGGGGCATCCCGCTTTTTTTACTTGGCAAGTGGAACATTCTTTTTCCACTTGGATTTATTTTTTATTTCCTCTAAAGCACCTGAGCCCATGATGACCCCTGAAATAATAAACACTAATCCGATTAAGTGTGAACTCGTAATCTTCTCATTCAAAAATAAAGAAGTGCCTAAAAGGGCAAAAAATGTATTCAGATTAATAAAAATCGCTGCTTCTGCTGGCCCCGTTTGCCCGATTGCATAATTATAGAGCATATGACCAACTGCAGTTCCAAAGATGGCTGAGATAAAAAATAAAATCCATAGCTCCCATGAAATAGTAAAGAATTCACTTAAACCGCTAGGCTCAGTCAACAATCCAATTATAAATAAAAGGATCGATCCAAGAAGGAGCATATAACCAGTTAAAAGCCGAGGGTCTATCGATTTTGCTGCTTTACTGATTATAATAAAACTCCCAGCTTGAACTAAAATTGATAAAAATACATGAATATCCCCGATAGCTAATCCTGCTAAACCTTCACTTCCTGACAAAACCGTGATCGATACACCGATACTTCCTAAAATAAATCCTGTTAATCGAATAAAGGATGGTTTTTGCCGCAAAAAAATAAGCGTCATAATGGCCGTTAAAAGAGGACCCATTCCTAATACCAATGCTCCATTCGTTGCTGATGTTTCAGTGAGCCCGACTGATAAAAAATAATGATGCCCCACCACATTTAACAAGCTTCCTGCAATAATATACTTCCACTCTTTCTTTGTTGGCTTTCTCAAAATATGCAAGAAGTACAAAATGATAAATACACAAATACCTGCACTAAAGATTCGTAGTGACGTCATTGTAACAGGACTGACGTTTTCAACTAATGTTTTCAAAATCGATACATTGAATCCCCAGAGCATCATAACACCAGTCAGCATCAAATAGATATGAAGCTTTTTCACTGTGTTCCCTCTTTCTCTATAGGTATCTCTTAAGCTGTGACTCTCCTATTATACAGCAGAATCACTAATTTAAAAGCAGAAAGAAGAAACCCAAAAAAGGTTTCTTCTTCCATGATGCAAGGTTTTACTTGCTTTCTCTTGATGCTTTTACTTTTTCTACATATTGTTTGGCAAGAGCTGTAAGCTGTGCCCAATCTTCATTTTGAATAAACTCTTTATTTAATAAAGAACCGCCAACCCCAACCGCTACTGCACCAGCCTTGATATACTCTTCAACATTTCCAAGATGAATACCACCCGTTGGCATCATTGGAATGTGTCCAAGCGGACCTCGTACATCTTTGATAAATTGACTTCCAAGTACATTCGCTGGAAATACCTTGACTAAGTCTGCACCCCATTCATGTGCTTGAAGAATTTCTGTTGGTGTGAAAACTCCAGGAATCGCAATCTTCCCATATCGATTTGAAACAGCAATCGTTTGTTGGCTTAAGGTTGGAGCAAAAATAAATTCTGCACCTGCCTGAATCGCTAGTTTAGCAGATTCACCGTCTAAAACTGTACCTGCACCAATAACGGCCCGGTCCCCAAATTCCTGCTTTGCTTTTGTGATTGTATTTAGGACGTCATCGGAATCCATCGTCATTTCAATTCCTGTAATGCCGCCTTCGACGAGTGCAGCAATTACATCCATGACCTTTTCTTTATCAATGCGCCGGACAACAGCCACTACACCTGAATCTAAGATTTTAGTCAACAGCTCATGTTTCATATTAATCGTCTCCTTTATCTTAAAACATCCGTCTCTTTACCTGTAAATTGATCCAATGCCCGTCTCTCTGGCAACCCTTCGATGTCCCCTTTAACCTGGACGACCATGGCCCCAATTTTTGCACCGATTGTGACGGATTCTTCTAACGATTTTTCCTCTAACAAACCAGATATAACCCCTGCTGCAAATCCATCACCTGCACCTACTGGATCAATCACTCTATCTACCTTAAAACTTGGCAAAAATCCTTTTTCTCCTTCTATGGATTGGAAGTACGTCCCTTTATCGCCATTTTTAATACAGATTTTCTTTACACCCGACTGCAGAAAATAATCAGCAATTTCTTCATAGTCTCTAGTCCCGATTAGATATTCAGCTTCATCGATACCAGGCATAAAAAGATCAGCTTGTTTGGCTAACTCAATCACAATTTCTTTTGCATTCGGGAAATCAGCCATTAGTTTATATCTTAGGTTCGGATCGAAAGACAGTAAAATATGATTCTCTTTGACAAACTCAACAACCCGGTTAACCAATTCTAGACAGTTTTGACTTAAAAAAGGGGTAATCCCTGTAAGATGAACAACCTTTGCCTGTTTGATATATTCCCAGTCAATCGCATTGTGGTCCATTTGACTCGCAGCTGAACCTTTTCTGTAATAATAGACTTGTGTACTTCCTTCTCGAATTCTTTCCTTTATATAAAGTCCGGTTGGATAATGACCGTTGTACGTTACCCTGGAAGTATCTACTCCTTCTCCCCGAATAGCAGATACTAAAAATTTCCCGAGTTCATCATCTCCAACCTGACTAATCCAACCAGCTGAATGGCCAAGTCGCGTGACACCGATGGCTACGTTTGATTCAGCACCGCCGTGGCGTTTATTGAATTGAGGAACATAACGTAAGGGACCATCACTATCAGCCTCGAACATGACCATTGTCTCACCAATTGTAACTAGCTCTGGAAACATTTTAATTACCCCCAATGATGTATCTCTTATTTAGCAATAGCTTTTTTCTTTTTGCGTAATTCTAGAATGACCGGCAGTACAAGTGAAAGAATTGCTAGAATAATAAATAGTAAAGAAATTGGACGGGTAAAGAATATAGAATAGCTGCCCTCTGACATGACTAGGGCGCGTCTAAGCTCACTTTCTGCCATTGGTCCCAAAATGAGAGCAAGTACAATTGGTGAAGCCGGAAAGCCAAATTTCTTCATAAAGTACCCGATAATACCTGCACCTAGCATCGTATACACGTCAAAAAAGTTATTGCTGATTGCATAGGAACCGACAACTGACAGAACGATTATAACTGCAGCAAGAATATTCTTTGGTACCTTTAAAATTTTCGTGAATAAACGAATTCCACTTAAACCAAAGATTAACATTAACACGTTAGCTACAAGCATACCAGCGAATAAGGTATAAACTAGATCTGCACTCGTTGTAAAAAGCTGAGGTCCGGGCTGAATACCTTGGACAATTAATGCACCTAGTAAAACCGCTGCTACTGCATCACCAGGAATTCCCAAAGTTAATAATGGAACCATCGCTCCGCCTGTAACCCCGTTGTTAGCTGCTTCGGCAGCAGCAACACCTTTTGGATTTCCTTTACCAAAAGAGTCTTTTTCTTCTTTTTTCGCAAAACGATTGGCTTCGTTATATGAAACAAAGGCAGCAATATCAGCACCGGCACCTGGGATAATTCCAATAAACGAACCAATGAACCCTGAACGGATCATTGTCCCCCATAAATGCTTAAGCTCGCTCCATTTAGGGAGAATATAACTGGCTATTACTTTATTAATGGTTCCTTTCCCGCGTAATTCTTCTTCCATTGTTACAAGAGCTTCAGAAACAGCGAACAGACCGATCATAACCGGGATAAAGTTTAATCCATTTAATAAAGAAAGTTGATCAAAGGTAAAACGAGGATAGCTTGTCATTGGGTCCATGCCAATTGTAGATATAACAAGACCTACCATTCCGGCAATTAATCCTTTTAATATAGACCCTCCTGAAATACTAGAAATAATACTTAATCCAAATAAAGCCAACCCGAACATCTCGGGAGCACTAAAATTAAGGGCAATTTCTGCAAGCTGCGGTGAAATAAAGATTAGTAATAAAGCACTTAAAAGACCGCCGGCAGCAGAAGCAATAGCTGCAATTCCCAAAGCCTTTCCGGCTTTGCCTTGTTGTGTTAATACATGACCATCTAATGCTGTTGCAGCAGAAGCCGGGGTTCCCGGAGTATTTAATAGAATCGCTGAAATCGATCCTCCATATATCGATCCGAAGTAAACACCTATTAATAGGAGAATCCCAGTTACAGCATCCATTCCAAATGTAACAGGAAGAAATAGCGCTACCCCCATGGTTGCCGTTAAACCAGGTAAGGCTCCGATTATAATACCAACAATGACACCTGCAATAACTAATAGGATTACCTCTGGAGCAAATACATTAACAAATCCCTGAAGAAGATATTCCATATTTCTCACCCACCTTAATAAAGAAGTCCATGTGGTATAGGAACATTAAGTAATTGTTCAAATACTAAGGTAATTAAAACACTGATAAAGACAGATACAAGAAGCAGCTTAACGATGTTACGGATACCCATTAACCACATCCAGCTAATTGAGAATAAAACCGCCGTAAAAGAAAAACCAATGACTTCTATTAAAAAAACAAATAAAATCATGGCAACAAATCCTAAGACAAATTTCCATGACTGTTTACCTGAAACTAGGAAAATAGACTCCTCCGTATTTTCTTTTTTAAGCACTAGCATAATTGATAAGATTCCAAGTACTGATGCTGTCAATTTTGGAAAAAAGTCTGCCCCGGGTCCTATCCCAGCAGCGTCAGGAAATGCATTAGCCGTTACCCATACATAAACCGATAATAGCAATAAAAGGGTACCGATAACTCGATTGGCTAAAGTCATGATGACACCTCCATTTAAAATAAACGCAAGAAATGATTACCCCTTATCTAAAGAGTAGAGGCTAGACAAATCTAGCCTCTACAGTCCATTAATTCAAATCTAATGAAGGAATTAGCTCAGCAAATAATGCATCTTGCTCTTTTAACAGATTTGTAAATCCTTCAGCATTTTCATAGCGATAACCTAATCCTAGCGTATCGAGGGTAGCTTTAAATTCTTCACTTTGTGCTGTTTCACCAAATGATTCTTCCAATGTTTTTACGACATCTTCAGGCGTGTCTTTTGGAACAGCAAGACCTCGCCAAGTACCAATGGATAAATCAATTCCGCTTTCTTTAAGTGTTGGAACATCTGGCAGAGATTCCACACGCTCATCAGCCATGACTGCTAGCACTTTAAGCTCGCCTGCTTCTACTTGTGTACGAACTTCAGCTGGACTTACGGATACTGCGTCAATATGTCCGCCAAGTAATGCTGTTACAGCTGGTGCTGCTCCTTCAAATGGAACATGGTTAAAAGTAACATCTGTTTCTTGTTCTAAAGCCGAAGCCGCTAAATGCCAAATCGCACCTGTACCTGAGTTTCCGACCTTAAGGTTTTCTTCTTTTGCTGCTGCAATAAATTCTTCGATTGTATTCCATGGTGCATCAGCTGAAACTGTAATAGCTGCTGGGTCTTCATTTAGTAAAGCTACTGGATGGAAGTCTTCGTATGAGAATTGAGCTAAACCAGAATGAGGTAATGTTAACAATTCAACTGTAATCATTGATACTGTGTATCCGTCAGGATTCGCATTGGCACCGTTTTGCATACCAACCGCACCGCCGCCTCCTTCTCTATTTACAACTGCTACAGATTGACCTAAGTCAGTTTGATCAGCGAATGAACGAGCTAACGAATCAGTTCCGCCGCCGGCAGCATAAGGAACGATTAGTTCAATGGATTTAGTCGGAAAGTCTGAACCTGAAGCGTTTTCATTATTTGCATCATTTGAGCTGCTGCAAGCTGCAAGGATAAGAGATAAGACTAGTAGAATACTAGCTAATTTAAATTTTTTCATAAAATAGAACCCCCTGTTTTTACATAGATGATTTTTACTTGCTAAAAAATAGATCCAAGCTGTTTAGATATGTTTTGTGCTGTTTCTCTTAATTTTGGAATACAAGTTTCAAGCTTTTCTTTCGTCATTCTAGTAAGCGGACCTGTCACGCTAATCGCGTATTGAACGTGATTCCGATGATCTTTTATAGGTGCAGCCACGCATTGAATACCGGCCTCATGTTCCTCATTGTCAAACGAAATTTCATCAAGCCTGATTTTTTCCAATTCACTTAGTAAGGCTTGCCCATCTATGATCGTATTTTGGGTATACGATCGAAAGTCATTATTTTCGATAAATCTAGTAATACTAGCTTTATCGAAATGGGCTAAAATCGCCTTCCCTACACCAGTACAGTGTAATTGCGCTCTTCTCCCGATTTGTGAATAGATTCGGATTGTAGAATTATTATCGACTTTATCGATATAAACAATTTCATATCCATCTAACATAACCAGATGAACAATTTCCCCTGTATCAGCACTGAGCTTCTCCAGATAAGGACGTGCAATTTCCACTACATTTAAGTTTTCCACTACCACTTGATTCATTTCTATAAACTTTAACCCTAAACGATAGCTTGCATCTTTGCCAAACTTTTGAACGTAGCCATATCCTTCTAGCGACATCAGTAACCGGTGTGCTGTACTTTTTGCTACATCTAAAGATTTAGAGATTTCTGTTACCCCAAGTCCTTTAGGGTTATTTTTCAACAATTCAAGAATGTGCAAAGCACGATCAACGGATTGGATCATCACACTCCCCCTTTATTGTTCCGTATTATGGAACCGCTTTCTTTATTATGGTACTACTATAAATCATTTGTGAAAACGTTGTCAACTAATTTTCTTGAAATTAGAATGTCTAGTAGAGTAAAAATAGCTAATTTTGCAATATATAAATTGTTATCAGAAACTAAATGTCTAAAAATTTCATAAGATTTTGGTTTAGACTTTTATATTCCTGGATATTAAAGAATATAAATGTCATAGATTACTATCTCCCCCTTACACAAGAAAGGAGGTGAATTCTTTTCTTGCATAAACTGCTCATTGTTTTGTTTTTTATCATTGCTGCTATTAGTATTCCTTCATTAGCCTCTGCTCAAAGTAATAGTCTGCCCGCTGGAATAGAAGAGGTTGAAACAGTTACTGATCAATCTCATGCCAATACAGAAGAGATATCTCAAAAGTTTCCTTTACATGAAGATGATTCTTTTGAATCTCTACATAAAGAAGCAAACAACGTAAAAGATTCAGTCGAGGGACTTAAGGATGCTGTCTTGGATTCAGTGGACTCAGCTGGCCAATCAGAAATTAATCTAAAGGTTGATAACACTATCATCAATCTAGAAATCTCTGCTGCACGAGGCAAGGCTGAAGTGAAAACGTCTATCAAATTTCGGGAATCAGACTCAAATCCTCCTGGCGCAAATAATAATAACTCGACTAATGAAATCAAAGATAATCATGGGCAATCAAATGAAATACATGGGGAACGGCAAGTACTCGAACTTACACAGCCGAAATCAGTAAAGGATACAAAAAATGAGATTCAAACTGATTTCCAACAGCCTACACAGGAATCATCTCACTCATTGCCTAATACCGAAGGCCCGATGCTTTTCTTTTATGAACATCCAGGAGTTGTTGGACCACAAAGCGGCGGTTTTGGAAGTGGTCATTCTGCCAACTCAGATTTAAACTCAAGTGGTGCTTTTTATGGATTCCTGCAGGATCAGCTTCGAGTGTTTGAATTAAAACAAAGTGTATTATCCGGAAGAGTTTCATTTTACTTTGATCAATGGTTAAATGCTCCTCCCGTTCAGCCGCCAGAAACATCCTTCTTCTTTTAACACTAAAATTTATCTAAAAAAGAAGAAGGAGAGATTTTATTATGAAAAAAGGATTAAAATTAATGGTTGTTTCTGGTGTTATAACTGTTGGATTATGGATGGATGCAGCATCATCAGCTAGCGCTTTTGGAATTGAACTGGGTTCTGAGACGGATGCCAAAATAAATAGCAATCTCCAAAGTCAAATACTTAACAGTGAACTGCAGCTAGATTCCGGTGTTACAGGAGATGTGAATACTGGCCTATCGCTTAGTCTTGAAGGTGAGGACGACTCAGTCTCACTCAAAAAGCACCTGCAAGGTACTACGGAATTAGATACGAAAGGCTCTTTAGAAATTAGAGGGGCTGCTGAGACAGATGGTTCAGCCGGGCTAGAAGGAAAAGCTGGAGCTGAAGTTAATGGTAAGACTTCAGCAGAAGGTTCTATTGATAATGCCAAAACAAGTGTAAAGGCAGATGCTGGTGATGAAACAACGGTTGAAACATCAGCCAATGTGAACGGATCCTCTAACGCTGATGCTTCTGGAAAAGCTAATACCTCTTTTGCCAATGCTTGTACGAAAGAAGAGCTTCTTGGTAATGTAAAAGCTAAAACCTCTACAAATGCAAAAGCATCACTTTCGGTAGATGAGGATGTATCAGCAGATGCTTCAGCTGAAGCTAGGGCTGGCGTGAACCAAACTATACAAACAGCGGCAGCGGCTTTTGCTCAAAAACAAGCTGAAATTCAAGCAAATGCAGAGCTTTCAGCAGCGAGTGAACTCGAATTAAATGCTTTTGAACAATTTATTTTAGATCTTTCTAATACACTCGGAATTGGATTACAAGTAAATTTAAATTAAATCAAAAAGGCAGTAAGAGGGTGAATCCTCTTACTGCTTTTTTTGTGATTAAGCCTACTATTCATCTTGATCAGACTCAACAAATTCTTTAAGGGCAAACAACTTTTCATCCCAATATTGTTCGAAATAAGAGAGCCAATCTTTGATTTCAGCCAATGGTTTTGGCTGGAGCTTGTACCGGGTTTCCCGTCCAACCTTCTGGCTGCTGACAAGACCGGCATCTGAAAGAACTTTTAAATGCTTATTTACAGCAGTTCGGCTTATTGGAAATTTATTTGTTATGGAAGCAATCGGCATTTCATTGTCAGCCAGTAATTTCAGCATTTTTCGGCGAGTGGGATCGGCAATTGCTTGAAAAACATCATGTTTCGTTTGAATTGCAGACAAATTTTAACCCTCGATATATGCCGGAAGGGCCTCTTTGACAATTTTCTCCCATCCGCCATCCATAACGTTACGAATAACAGAATGCGGTTGCCCAAACTTAGTAACCTCTTCAGCCTTCCACCCAGAGTGAATTAAGGTAAACTCTGTTTTCTCATCGTCTACTTTATTTAATTCAAAAACAACATGCCAATCCCTGTCCCAATCAAAACCGACACGATTTGGAGGGTCTAGCTCTGTTACTTTGCAAGGAGAATCACCGTATGGACCTGCATGCAGAATAAATTCATGACCTAAAACGGGTTCAAATGTATTTGGCATCCACCATCCTTCAATCCCTTCGGATGTTGCAACGGCTTTCCATACTTTTTCAATAGGGGCATCAATTATTATTGTTTTACGGATTTCTGGCAGTTTTTCTTGTGTTTCCATATTTGTTTTACCTCCTGACATAAATAACACCTAATGGTGTCATAAGTTATTATAACACCATTAGGTGTTACTTTTCACTGATTTCTTTTACTTAATTTTTTCCATAAGTTCGGTCTTTAAAAAGTGTATAAAAACGAAAGCCGTTCACCATCTTAACAAATAAGGAGATGATCGTATGCCAGACAGAGAACCAAATGTAGAATCAGCGAACCATCCTGACACAAAAAAAGAAAGTATTATCAGTGATCCAGGAAGTCATCAATTGGGAGTTATTGTTTCTGCAAATAAACTTGAACCGAAACAAGAAAATAATCCCCTGCATCTTTCAGGAAAAACCAACGATAAAATGGAAGATTTTGAAAGGCTCATGCGCGGTAACCCCGCTGGCGAGTAAAAATTCGAGGAGGATCCATCATGGCAGATTGGAATGAGCAAGCAGCACCTAATAATAATACACCACCAGAAGTTCTCCGTTCTTCTTTAAAAGAACAAAAAGATAATCGTAAAGCCAAAAAGAAAAAACAGAAAAAATAGGATGTAAGCATTTAGGCTGCCTGCATCCTATGAATGAATGATATTTAATAGTTTCTCTAGTCCCTCTAGTAATCGAGGAGATGGTCTGCAATACAGGGATTCCTCTAATATATGAATTCTTTTATTTTTAACGGCTGCAAGCTCCGACCATCCTGGGCGTTTTTTAATTAGCTCAGGGTTCATTTTGGACTCTTTTACCCCTACCCAAACCATACAAATATGATCAGGATTTTTTCGTTTTACCTCATCCCAGTCCGTTTGGACACTCGCTTCATGTTTAGTTTCAAAAATATTATATGCCCCGGCTAACCGGCTTATTTCCGAAAGCCAATTTAGCCCGCCAGGAGTAAATACAGGCTTTGGCCACCATTCCCAATAAAGGGATGGTCTGTTTTTGATTTGATCAGAGTAAGCTTTAAATCGTCTAACTTCCGCTTCAAACTGCTCTGCTTTTTCAATTCCCACTTTCTTATATCCCAGTGCCTCACCAATAATCCGAATATCATTCGCGATTTCTTGCAACGAATTGGGGTTAAGCGTTATGAAAGGAATCTTTCTTTTTTCTAATCCCTCAATATTTTTTTCCATCCCCGGAACACTGAGAGAAGCAAGAACCAAGTCAGGTTTCATAGCTTCCACTTGATCGATATTAATGGAAAGGTCCGGCCCAACCTTTGGCAAATGATGTATCTCTGGCGGCCAGTCTGAGAAATCATCAACTGCAACCAGGTCTTCTGTTTTGCCTAAATAGTCAACAATCTCTGTATTGCTCGGACAGATTGACACAACACGCATGTGTAAGTCTCCTTTCGTTCGAAAGTGAAGCCTAAAATGTATTTATTTGGCGAAAAATAGCCTCTTTTTTCTGAAACTAGACGGTTTTTACAGAACTTAACCTTGTTTTACAGAACTCAGTGCGATTTAACTGAACTCAGGACCTATTTAAACGAACTTAACACTCACTTAACCGAACTCAATCCCATTTTACAGAACTCAGCACCCACTTATCCGAACTCAATCCCATTTTACAGAACTCAGCACCCACTTATCCGAACTCAATCCCATTTTACAGAACTCAGCACCCACTTATCCGAACTCAATCCCATTTTACAGAACTCAGCACCCACTTATCCGAACTCAATCCCATTTTACAGAACTCAGCACCCACTTATCCGAACTCAATCCCATTTTACAGAACTCAGCAGTCACTAACCGGACGGCCGTGCTTGTTATCCTAGAACTTCATACCATTTAACCGAACTCAGTTCCGCTTCTCCAATAGCGGTTCACTTACTCCAGTCATTCCGACTAATCCTAAAACCGTTAGCAAAATCTTTTGCGGTCCATAAAAAGCATCCGTCGGATCAAAATATTCCTCTAACGTGTGAGCACCGCCAAAGTCTCCTCCGCCCCCAAGCGTTACTGCCGGGATACCAAGACTGATAGGTACATTAGAATCCGTACTGCTCGCCTGTTCCAAAACAGCGTCAGCCCCCATTGCTTTTGAAGCAGCTAAAGAAGCCTGAACAATAGCAGACTCAGGATTTTGTGAACCAGCTGGCCTATTCCCGACCATTTCAATCTCCACCGTTATCGCATCTTTACCCCAGCGGTTATTTTCTAACTCCGCTGCTTTTTTCAAAATCGTCAATGTTTCTTCTTCTAGCTTCTTTAGTTCCTCTGGTGAAGTAGAACGCAAATCAATCACCATATTTGCTAGTGCGGCAATCGTATTGACAGAGGTTCCTCCTGAAATCGTCCCCACATTGAAAGTCGTCTTAGGATCTTTTGGCGTTTCCAAATCTGAGATCATTGAAATCGCTCTGCCTAAAGCATGAATCGCACTTGGTGTCCCGAATGCTCCAAAGCTATGGCCACCTCGACCTCTATATGTAATACTGTACCGCACGCTACCTGTCGCGAGGTAGGTTGTTCGAGTCGGATCCCCCGGTTCTATCGAAATAAATCCATCTATATCGTGACGATTTTCAAAAAGTGCCTTAACACCCCGTAAATCACCTAAACCTTCTTCTCCCATGGTAGCGCCAAAAATGATATCGCCTTCCGTTTCAATTTTGGCCGTATTTAAAGCACGAATTAAAGTTAAAACAGCAGCCAGCCCTCTTCCATCATCCGAAATGCCGGGAGCATATATTTTTCCATCCTTTTCTTTAGCAGCCGTGGCGGTTCCCTCTGGAAAAACAGTATCTAAGTGGGCACAAACGACAAGCTTTGGTCCGTTTCCTTTACCCCGTCTTACACCAAACACATTTCCGACTAGATCCGTTTGGACATCTTCAATTCCTAATTCAATCAGCTTTCTTTTAAAAACTTTGCCTCTAGCCTGTTCTTGAAAAGTAGGAGCTGGGATTGCGGTTAACTCAATTTGCTCTGCTGTTGTCCGATCATTATCATCTTTTAGAAAAGAAAAAGCTTCCTTAATCGCTTCATCCGTTAGCAGACTATTAAATATACTTTGAATTTCTGCTGATATGTTCATCTTTATGCAATACCCCTTTCGTTTGCCGGTTTGTTTAATTATATTTTAACAAGCTTTTGCACATTAAACAGAGAAATCTCTCACTATATCTACTACTTGATTAATAAAATAAGGCAGAGACGGCACCCTGCCTTATTTCTCATATGAAACGACCAGGATCGCCCCTTCCGCCTTTGCGTTCCTCAAATAACTTTCCCTGCGGTAAACAGACACCTAAATCGCAATGCTCCTATCTTCATCTATCAAGGATGGCTTCATAAAAAGGATGCTTTCATAAGGACTCATTCCTGCATATTGATTGCTGTGGAATGTTGCTTTTTGTTCAAATCCCATTTTTTGATGGAAACGAATCGAACTTTCATTTCTTATTGGCTGACTCACTACAAATGCCGAAAAATTTTTCTCAGGGAATGTGCGGAACGTCTGATCATAAAGAAACGATCCTACCCCTTTTCGCTGATATTCCTGGTGAACGGCCACTTGTTCAATATAAAATTGCTCTTGCTGTAAATCAAAAGGAGATTCCCATTCAAGACCATCCATTACCTCAGCAGGAAACTGAGATTTCAGCTCAATATAGCCAATCACTTTCCCATTACTGTCTTTTGCCACAAAATAAAGATCCTCCTGATAATCAATGGCTTGCCTGACATCATTCGGAACTAATTTTTTCAGTAAAAATCCTCCTTCTATTACCCGTCCATTAAAATACGAATTATTAATATCCACAATTTCCTCAATATCATAATAGGTGGCTTTCTCAAACGTATATTCTCTGGAATCTTTAACATTATTAAAACCGAAATTACGAACTAGGATAAAACTTGAGATAATACACACCATCTGTAAGATAGTATAATTGGACACGAGCGTAAATTGTATCAGTGCCCAGCTGAATCCATAAATTAAGATCACCAAAACTTTTTCTAAAAGCCACACTTTTGCCCGGTTCTTTTGAAAAGTCCCAGCTCTTTTTGCTTCATATTGAAAATTCAGAACCCAGAAAAAATCCAATATACCCAGTACAATAAAAGCGAACGCCAGACTATGTAAATCATTAAAATAAGCGAACAGCATTTCCAGGTTTAATAAAATCAAAAAGTCTATGAAAAATTCACGTTTGGTGGTTTTCACATCACTTTCTACATGTTCGCTCCAATCCCACCAATAGATGAGCGCTACCGAAATTACGAAAAGGGCCATGACCGTTTCGTTAAAATTTTTCAAATCAATCTTTTGAACAAATATGATATTACTAATTCCAATCCCCAAAAGAATCGCATACATTTCATTGACAAACTTGCCAATAAACTTATTCTTTTTGTCCATATTCCCCCTCGTTTCCCTTGACTCTGTACCTACTGTTTTCCCAGGGTAAAACAGTGTAAGAAAAATGTTTCACTCAAAAAGCAGATTGAATCTAACTAGAATATAGAGGTTTGCAATAGCCTGTCAAAAATGAAGAAACATCCTTTTTAATCAAATATAATTAACAAAAAATCCTCGAGCAATGGTTCAAACAACCTGCTTTTTATAAAATTTATAGATCAAATCTCATGAGTGAATCCTCATATTCCTATAGGTTCTAACTCTTTATGACTGTCTCATACTTCACATTACGTGCTCCCAAAAATTCCGCAAAACGATGAAGTGCTTCTTCTATAGCTTTCTGTAAAACCGGAGTAGCTTCAACATCCGGTTCCAATTTAAGAAGCTGAATAACTAACGTTTGATTCTCACGGTCTACCCTTGGATCTATTCTGCCAATTAATTGATCGCCTGCTAAAATAGGCATCGTGTAAGCGCCATATTGCCGCTTTTCCTTTGGAATATAAATTTCCCAGCGATACGAAAAGTTAAAGAAATCCTCCAGTCTTTCTCTCCGCCAGAGCAGATTATCCAGCGGCGGTAAAAATCGAATTGGCCCTTCCTCAGGAGAAATTTTACTGTTTGTAGGCTCCAGAAGATCTGCATCCTCTGCTCGCACAAAATAGGATCTTTTCACGCCCCCAACTGCAACTGGAACCAACTCTCCCCGATCTACCCTACTTTCGATTTCAAGCTTTCTTTCAGCCGCCTTCATTCGCTGCCAGCCAAACCGCTGATCACCCAAGTCAAATATTCGGTATGCGTTTATGTATTTTTCGATAAGGGCCTGACTTGCTTCATGAAGAGAAATCGTATTGGCTTTTTTCCAAATTTCTTTAGGAATAGTATCCTCTGTAATCCCAAAAATCCGATCCGATCCAACTCTCTCTACAACACGAATATCACCTGTATCCATTAAAAGATTCAGGGCAAGGGACGTTTCTTTTGTGCCAGGTGCCTTATTGTCCCAATATCCATGCACCTTAACCTCAGATTTGAAAACTCGCGATGGAAGCGGACCCTCATTTTTAAGCCTGTTTAATACATGGTCAACAACAGGACCTAATGCCTTAAGTCTCTCATCCAATGCGTCATGCATTCTCATGCGGATCGGTTTGAAAAGAGGATAATCCTCCATTGGAATTACACATGCCTCATTGGCTTTATATTCAAAGACCTTTTGTCTGGAAAGCAACTCGTTTAAGTGATCCGGATAATAGCCAGAAATTCGTGCAGCTAGCGTCAAATGCTGATTTCTTTCAACAACTGACACAGGATCAATTTGAACACACTCAAGGCCTCGGATCATCTCTAAGACTTGATTAGCGTTAGCTTCACTTGCATTTTCCTGCTCTTGGTCAAACCATAGCTTCTGTTTTTTCAGCAAAAATCTTCTCGCCGTTTGCTTGTCTATTTTTAACATACCACGAACTCCTTTTTACACCCCGCTGCTTTCCCCTGAAAAAGCGGTGCATAAATCAAATATCATATTATATAACTTGTCTCATATCTTTATAATATGTCAAATCAATTTACATAGCTTTAGAACCTGAGCTTCAGCATGGTTAAACAGAAGACAAAAGAAGGAGACAGCTCATGAGAACTTTTTTTAAAGGCACACTGTTATTGGTTGTTGCTGCGTTTATTGGGGAATGTATTGAATTTATCATAAATATGGTTCTGGCCAAAGAATTAGGGGAAGAGGGAATGGGTCTATATATGTCCATTCTCCCTTCGATTTTTCTCATCGTTATATTAGCAAGCCTAGAGCTTCCAATCGCTATTTCTAAATTTGCTGCAGAGCAGGAAGAAAGATTTCATCGCAGTATGTTAAAGCACGCCACACGTTTAACGATTATTTTTACAATTGGAATGCTCATTCTCGTTAGCCTTATTTTACCATTTATTCCTGTATTCGATGAATACCACCCGCTCGTTCGCTGGGTTGTCATTATTTTAATTCCGGTTATATCCTTCACCTCCATTACCCGCGGATATTTTATGGGGACCCACAGAATGGGAAAAATCGCTTTTTCTAATTTCTTGAGAAGGTTTGTTCAATTACTTCTATTAGTGTTTATCTATCGGCTTTTTGATTTCGAAATTGAAACATCGATTTTAATTGCCTTATGTACAATAGTAGTTAGTGATATTGTGGTCTTGGGGTACCTTGGTTTAACCTATATCATCCAGCTGAAAGAATTAAATAGGAAGCCAAGGTCTTTTATCGATAAAAAAATGGTTCATCAAAACCTGCTCTCTGTATCCCTGCCTACGACAGGACTTCGAATATTTCATGCAGTTGCCCATGCCGTGCAGCCTTTTTTGATTAAAACTGCACTCGTTACAGCTGGTTTAACACCAAATATGGCCAACGAGCAATTTGGTTTACTGGCAGGTGTGGCACTCACAATTGGGTTCTTCCCGGCTTTTATTGCCCATTCCCTATTAATCGTTTTAATTCCAACGGTTTCAAAGGCTTATGCCGATAAGGACTTTCGAATGCTTCAGAACTTATTGCAAAAGGTTTTTCGCTTTACCTGTTTATACGGAATCCCGGCTGTCTTTGTGTTCTATTTATTTGCTGAACCACTGACACAGCTATTTTTTGATTCAAACTCAGCCACACTGTATTTGCAAATCCTATGGCCTTATTTCCTAGTCCATTTTTTCATCATTCCGATGCAGGCTTTCCTGATTGGACTAGGATTGGTAAAAGAAGCTTTTTACCATCAAATCTGGTCTACACTTATTTCATTTGTGCTTATGTTTGCATTGGGCTCTTTTAAACCATTACAAATGGAAGGCATTATTATCGGTATGAACACAGGTGCTGTTTTAATAGCGCTCATGCACTACTTAGTGATTTGCAGGACAATCAGAATTTCGATCTGGTCGAGAAGCCCGGTAAAAGAAGTATTTAAAGTTTGATTAATTAATAAACCCGTCCATTGACGGGTTTATTGTTATTTACTTTTAATTTTGAAGCGCAGCCGAAAATCCTGATAACATATAGGCCATATGTACAATCCCTTGCTCAAAATCCTTTAAGCGAATCGACTCATTCGGTGCGTGTGCTTTAGAGCCTACCCAGCCTACTCCCGTACTGACGATTGGGAGCTTCAGGTTTTCACCGAAAATATACATAGGTCCTGTTCCTGCTGAGTTTGGTGCCAATACAACATCATTTTGATACACTTCACGAGCGGTTTCTATCACATGAGCTACAAAAGGATGACTAAAATCAGAGCGGTACGCCTTTTGCCCATTCAGCAGGGTTACTTTTACATCATGAAACCCATGCTTTTCTAAGTGATTTGCAATACATTGCAATATATGGTCTGGATCTTGGCCAGGAACAAGGCGGCAATCCAATTTAGCTTTTGCACTTTTAGGCAGAACTGTTTTGGCTCCTTCTCCCGTATAACCGCTCTCCAGTCCGCAAATCGTCATCGTTGGCTTTGCAACCATGGCAATTCTAGGGTCTATTCCTAGTGCATTTGTGATTAATGGCCGTTTCAGCCCGTAAAGCTCACGAACGGATTCCTCGTTAAATGGGAGCGCGTGAACTGCTTCTACTTCAGATTCAGTAAGATCTTGAATCCCATCATAGAAACCTTCTACAAGGATTTCGTTGTTTTTGTTCCTCATTGTAGCGAGGGCTTGGATTAATCTCCAAGCAGCATTATCGACATAAGCTCCAACTGACGAGTGCATATCTATATCAGCACCCACACACGTCAGCTCCATATAGGCCATCCCTTTAATCCCTGCTACCATACTGATCCGGTCTTTTTCATCTTTCCCGCCAAACTCCCAAATACATGCGTCTGCCTTAAACTTCTCTTTATATTTTTCAAGGTACGGCGTTAAATGAGGACTGCCGATTTCTTCTTCACCCTCAATTAAAAACCTAATATTACAAGGCAAGCCGCCTGCTGTCTGATTCAATACTTTTATGGCTGTCAAGCGGGCGACTAAATCCCCCTTATTATCGGCAACCCCGCGTGCAAATAGTTTTCCATCTGCAATCGTTGGTTCAAATGGTTCAGTCAGCCATTCATCAAAAGGTTCAGGAGGCTGAACATCATAATGATTATAGAAAAGCAGTGTTTTGCTTGAATCCCCATTGCTTCCAGCGGCAAAAAATCCATAGACAACCGGGTTTCCTCCAAGATTATCTAAAACCTCAGATTCCCCTCCAACCTCTTTAATCATGTTTACCACAAAGGCAACGGTCTCAGGAATGGCTTTATTCTGAGCTGAAATTGTAGGAAAACGAAGATAGCTTTTTAAGGTTTCAAGCGCATTAGGAACAAGCTCTTTTACTGCATTTTGTAAGGATTCTAATTGTGGACTAGTCATAAAAAAATCTCCCTTCAGGACATGATATTAATTATTTCGACACCCGAAGGAAGATTCCTTTTATTCATTTAAATAATTTATAAAATTTTTAGGCTGTTTTCGCATACTTTGTTGTTTTTTAGTGGAATGGAGCGTAAGACACTTGAGTCCTCATAAAATGCTTCGCATTTTCTTCGTGCGATGCTTATGCTGCCGAAGCGTTCCTTGTCCTGTGGGAAGAAGAGGTGTGGCCTCTAGACCCCGCAGGCAAAGCCGAGGAGGCTCAGGCCACCTCCCCGGGGAATCTTGTGTCTGGAGCGCAATGGAACGGACACGTTTACTTCTACATTTTAAAAAATATATTCAGATACTACAATCTTTGCGAAAATAGCCAATTTTTAATATCATTTTATCTCTGGCTTGCAATCACATTTCTGACCCGGCTCACTGCAGCTTCGGATCCTCCTTTGTCTTGGACCCCTTCTACCATCATTGCAATTAGAAGTTCAGGGTTATCCAAGTTATAAGCAATAAACCAGCCGTTTTCTTTTCCTTGTACCCCTTGCTGCTCTTTAATTTCAGCTGTCCCCGTTTTCCCTGCAAGAGGATAACCGTCTATTCTGGCGGTTTTAGCAGTCCCATTCCGATCTTCAATTACTTTTCTCAATGAAGTATTTATTTGATTTACTATTTCCGCATTGACCAAATTTTCTTTCCACGGCTGGGAAGTTTCTTGTTCAGCTAGAAGTGTTGGCCTAAGCATCGTTCCCTTGTTAAGAAACGGGGTGTAGGCTGCCGCCAAGTGCACTATATTCATTTCAATCTGCCCCTGACCATAACCAGAGTCCGCAAGACGGATTTCATTCTCCAGATCGCCGATATTGCCGGGATCAAGTGGAAACGGATAATCGATTTCCTCACCAAAGCCAAAGCTTGTCAAACCTTCTGTAAACCCTTGTGCGCCAATTTGTAACGCTGCCTGTGCAAAATAAATATTGTCTGAAACAATGAGCGCCCGGTCAAGGTTTACCGGACCATTGGTATCTTTTACTCTGGTGACTTTATAATCACCCCACGAACTGTCCTTCTGCCATTGAAGCCCATTCACGTCTATCGTCCAATCTGGTGTGATGGCTCCTTGATTTAAACCGATAGCAGCTGTGATCGGCTTCATGACTGAACCTGGAGCATATCTCTGTTTGAAGCGGGTTGTCAGCGGTTTTAACGGATTTTCCTCAAGCTCTTGCCAAAACTGCCCAGTTGCTCCGAGGGTTGCAGTGTTAGGATTAAAAGACGGACTGCTGACAAGCGCCAGCGTTTCCCCGGTTAAAGGATGAAGGGCAATGCCGGTTCCCGGTTCTCCGTTCAGTTCATTATATATTTTCGTTTGCAGGTTCATATCAATCGTTAATGCAACATTTTCTCCATTCACTGCTTCTTTTTCGGCAAGAACCACTTCTGACCCATCTGCTTTCTCAATATAGATTTTTGCGCCGTTCTCCCCTTTTAGCCTTTCTTCGAGTACTTGTTCCATCCCTCTTTTGCCAACCACATCGCTGCTGGTATATCCTTTGCCTGATAATTCTTCGAGCTCCTCAGCTGTAATGGGCCCCACATATCCGACAAGATGTGCTGCCGCCTCCTTGTAAGGATAAACTCGGGCCGGTACATCCTTCTTTACAACAGAGGGGATTGAAGTCACTGCGGCAAGCAGTTCCGTTTCCTCTGTTGAAATCTTTTTAATCGGGACAAAGTAATCCGGCTGTACCCAGTCAGCATTTAACGCTTCCTGGATTCGTTCCGGGCTGACCCCAAGCAATTCTGAGATTTGTGATATAATCTCTTGCTCCTTGCCTTCCATTTGCCCTGGCACAATCCCAATTTCATAAGCAGTGCCGTTCATTGCGATTCCGTTGCCAAAGCGGTCTACTATCTCCCCTCTAAGAGAAGGAGTGCTAGTGAGCCTTATTTTATCCTCCGCTCCAAGCTCAGGAAATATAAAAGTCGTATCCCAGTGCACGTACCAGTTTTCAGCATCATTCCGCTCTTCTTTCTTTAACGGGGCACTATGCTGAAATGATATCGGCCCTGCGAGTGAGTTCATTTCTGCGGAGAATGAAAAATCAGCTTCTTCTCCCTCGACTTCTTCCTTCGGTGGATTGGTAGTGACTTTTAAGTCGCTTATCTCCAGATCACCATAAACTTTTTCATATCGTCCGACAAACTCTTCCTTTGTAATTCTTTGTTTAGCATCAGCTGTTAAAAAATCGTACATTTCAGCAAATTTTTGCTCATTCCACAGTTTGATATATTCTTTGAATCTACCTTGAGCAGTCGGTTCATTATTGCAGGCTGAAAGGAAAAATGTGACCAAAAGCATGAACAAAACGCATATCAATTTTTTCAAAATGTTCCCCCCATTGCTAATTCTATGACCCTTCTGATGGTTTATACTAAATGGGAAACTTGTTTTACGGAAGATGGTAAAATTGTCATCTGTACCCATACACATGACAGTGTGAAAGAAAAAAGTGCTGCATGGACCTGCAACACTTTACATTTTTCACCACTTTACAATTTATACTTATTACGCTTTCGAGCCTGTTTTCGAATGACTTCATCACGCTCGCCTCCATCAGACAATTCTTCAGCAAACTCGTGATCTTTGCTGCCTAGGATGGGAGCTGTTTCTATTTTCCTCTTATGTTTCATCAGTTCTCTCTCCTGTCACCCGCTCGTTTAAGTACTCGTTCTCACCTGTAGCGAAGGACACATCCTGAAGACTGTACTCCACATTTCCTAAATGCAGTGTACGGTGTTTGATTTTCTCATTATTGCCTGACGCGTTGGTCATATCGTTCCTTGGCTTATCTTCCATATTATCATTCTCCTTTAGTTTGGAATTATGGGGAAGCTTAACACCGATTTTCCTATATTTTTAATAGGCTTATCTTTGTTTTTCCCGAAATAACCCAAACTATGCTTAAACCAAGCAGGAGGCTTAAAGGCATTTAATCTTCATCTTTAATATCTATATCTTCTGGAATCGGTTCACTTAAATATTCAGCAATCATCGCCCGATAATGCTCGAGCTGTTGGAAATGAGTGTTAAACTGGTCTTTATTGATCAAGTATTGCTCCCCATCATGGACCGCACGAATTCGTTTTAGTAAAATCAGACTCTCAATATACGATTCGTCTAAAGATAAATATTCGGCAGTTTCTTTGATGGTTAGATACATTTCCCAAAACACTCTCCTTTTCTTCTTTATTTTTATTGTATATAAAATCAGGGGAATTTTACAGTAAAATGCCAGCTGTTTTACTATGTAAGCCTGAGAATTCCCTTTTTAGCTGGGGAGGTGCAGTTTTCTCATTTTTAAAATTTAGCTTCGACAATCTCCTCAATTTCTTGTATAGTTAACCAAACATAAGACAATGAAGAGAGGAGCAACTGCAATGGTCAATATAGAAAGACTCTGGGATAAAATCCACGAGCTTGCTTTAATTGGACAGACTGAGGACAATGGCGTTACCCGTTTTTCCTACACCAAAGATGAACATGAGGCGAATGAATTGGTGAAACAATATATGGAGCAAGCAGGGTTAGAGGTATCGTATGATGCAATTGGAAACTTAATCGGTTCGACACCTGGAAAAGAGGATTTGCCGGCCATTCTGTTAGGATCTCATATCGATACCGTCCCAAATGGCGGAAAATTTGACGGCAGCTTAGGGGTGTTGACGGCAATTGAAGTCATGCAATCGTTACAGGAGCAGCAAATCCGCTTAAAGCATCCGGTTAAGGTGATTGCTTTTAAAGATGAAGAGGGAGCAAGATTTGGCTTTGGTTTACTTGGAAGCCGGGCTGTCGCAGGAAGATTAAAAGACGAAGACCTAGATAAAAAGGATGCGAAAGGCATTTCCATCCGAGAGGCGTTAATCAATCAAGGCTATGATCCTGAAAAAATCGAAACAGCTAAAATGGATCACGTAAAAGCTTACATAGAGCTACATATTGAACAAGGCAAAGTATTAGAAAACCAAGAAGTTCCTGTTGGAAATGTGACGGGTATTGCTGGCCCGCTTTGGTTAAAGGTAAAACTAGAGGGAGAAGCTGAACATGCAGGGGCAACTCCAATGGGACAAAGAAAAGACCCATTAGTGGCAGCCAGTCTCGTGATCGCTGAAATTGAAAAATTGGCCAGTCAATATCCATATGCGGTTGCAACAGTTGGTTCTTTGTCGCTTACTCCTGGAGGAATTAATGTAATTCCTGGCAGTGTTGAATTTACAGTCGATATACGTGACATATCAGAGGAAATTCGAGACCAGCTTGAAAAAGAAATTACAGATTTCTCCATTCAAATTGGAAATGAGCGCGAGATAAAAGTAACGATTGAAGAACTGCAAAGGGTAGCTCCTGTATTATGTTCTGAAGATATTCAATCCCTTATTATGGAGAGCATTAGTGAACTGAATATTCCAGTTATCTCCTTGCCAAGCGGGGCAGGTCATGATGCGATGCAATTCAATCGTCTTTTTCCAGTTGGCATGATTTTTGTTCGTTCCAAGGATGGCATTAGTCATAATCCTAAAGAATTTACTTCCAAAGAGGACGTAAAAGCCGGAGCCGAAACCATGCTTAAAACATTAATAAAACTCGACGAACTCTAACCAGCTGGCGTAAGTAACAATTTTGTGTATCAAGAAAATTTCGGGTGGTGACAGGCACCTAACCATGGATATCAAACATTTACAGTATTTCATCGAAGTTACAAAATTCAATAGTTTTTCTAAGGCTGCGGATCATTTGTTTATTACGCAGCCTACAATTAGTAAGATGATTAAAAATTTAGAGGAAGAGCTGGGAGTCACACTGTTTGACCGCTCGCGGAAGCAGCTGACTTTGACGGATGCAGGGAAAATTATATTAGAGCAGGCTAAATTAATTGATAAAGCATTCAATAATTTAGAATCTGAACTAGATAATCTGCTTGAATTAAAAAAAGGACATATCCGGATAGGTTTACCTCCTATATTTGATGCTCATTTTCTCATTAAAATCATCGGTCTCTTTCATGAAAAGTATCCGGGCATCACGTTCCAATTAGAAGAAGATGGATCGAAAAAAATTGAGGAAGACGTAAAGAATGGCCTATTAGATGTGGGGGTCATCGTACTCCCAACAAAAGAAGAGGTATTTGACTATTTTGCTTTTATGGAAGAAGATCTGCAATTAATTCTTCACCCCTCCCATCCGTTAGCGAAAAAAGAAGAGGTCCAGTTGTCTGAATTGGCTGATGAATCCTTTATTTTATTTAATAAAGACTTTGTGTTAAATGATAAAATTGTTTCTTCCTGTAATATAGCCGGATTTACCCCGCACATCATTTCTGAGAGCTCTCAATGGTCCTTCATTGAAGAAATGGTGGCATCGAAATTAGGTGTATCCCTTTTACCGGAGAGTATTTGCGGACATTTAAAGGAGCATGTGAAAACAGTTAAAGTCGTGAATCCCTCGATCGGATGGAATTTAGCGATGATTTGGTCAAAAGAACTTTACCTATCCTATGCAGCAAAGGAATGGCTTCGCTTTACGATGGATCACTTTATACATCAGAATCAGTAAATATTATATCGGGGCTGTCCAAAAAGGTCAGATAACTGACTTTTTGGACAGCCCTTTTGATTTTTTAAATACTGAAAAGATGCAGAGGTAAGCATTTACATAGATAAAAGCTATAAATCCTATGAAAACTATCCATTTTACTTATAGAACAATGGGGCTTACACTTGGTTCGTGGCAAGGAAATCCTTTTAACAGGCATCGGGTTTCTAGATCCCAAAAAGAAAGGAAGTAAAATAGAATGGAACCTAAAAAAGTAAGTGAAAGCCGCATTATTAATACAGACCAAGTATTATCATGCGATTTAAATAACTATAATACCCTTTTTGGCGGAGTCTTAATGAAAAAGCTTGATAGTGCTGCAACCCTATCCGCCCGCAGACACGCGCGCGTCAAAGAATGTGTAACAGCATCGACCGACTCTATTGATTTTCTCTGTCCGATTCACCAAACGGATTCAGTCTGTATCGAATCATTTGTAACCTATACCGGAAGAACCTCAATGGAGATTTTTTGTAAGGTCATTGCTGAAGATATGTTAACAGGAGAACGCAGAATAGCTGCAACAGCCTTTTTAACATTTGTCGCATTAGATGAATATAAAAAACCAGTAGAAGTGCCAGGTGTTATTCCTGAGACAGAAGAGGAAAAATTCATTTACGAGACAGGTAAAGAACGGGCAGAAATGCGGAAGATAAGAAGACAAAAGAGTAAAGAACTTGCTCAATATATAACCGTTAAAAAGCCATGGGATCATTAAGTGGAAGGAGCTAAAACAATGACAACACTTTGCAGTCATGAAGATCTAATCGCCACTCAAGATGCCCTTAAACATGTTGAAAAATCCTATCCAGCCCTCTTTGAACAACTATTGCATATTGTCAATTTAACTCGTTCATTACAGCTTCGATATCAGTTTATGGGCTGTTTGCTAATGGATGAAGATCCAGGGAAAAATAAACCATCCTACCTTCACCATTCGGTATTAGAACTATATAAGAGAGAAATTCAAAAATTAAAAGACAATCCAGATTTTCCTGTCATCAAAAAGACGTTTAAGTCATTCAAGAAAGTCGGCTACGCCAAAATCAGCCTATTACTTCAAGGAGCAAAACCCGAAACACTTACAGGGTTATCTGTGATTAAATAAAAGGTGCCATTACCACCCAATTCAGGAGTTGTAAAACAAGAAATTTCGGGTGGTGACAGCACCTTTTCTACTTTTCTTTAAACTGTTTAATTGCTTCAATCCGGTTTTTCACTCCGAGTTTGTCGAGAATGACAGAGATATAGTTGCGGACGGTGCCGGTTTTGATTTGGAGGGTGTCAGCAATTTCTTTTGTGTCTTTACCGTCGGCGACGAGCTCTAAAACTTCTCGTTCCCGTTCCGTTAGAGGATTGGTTTCAACATTGTAAGCATCCTCGATCAGCTCTGGCGCGTATATCCGTCTTCCAGCCATGACACTGCGGATGGAGTTTGCCAAATCTTCACTTGGACTGTCCTTTAAGAAGTAACCGCTGACCCCGGCTTTTAAAGCACGCTGAAAATAGCCAGACCGAGCAAAGGTGGTTAATATAATAACTTTGCAATCATCATCCTTTAATTCTTCAGCGGCTTCTAGTCCGCTTTTTCCAGGCATTTCGATATCCATAATGACCACATCCGGATGAAGCTTTCGGACTAGGGCTACTGCTTCTTCTCCATTAGACGCTTTCCCCACTACTTCCATATCATCCTCTAAATCAAGCAATGAACCAAAAGCTCCTAACAACAGCTGTTGATCTTCTGCAATGACAATCCGAATCATGTAAACTCCTCCTTTTCAGGTTTCGTAAGATCAAGCGGTACTCGTAAACGTAAAGTAGTCCCATCCTTCGTCAATAGCCCTAAACTGCCATTTACAAATTCCAGGCGTTCTTTCATTCCTTTCAATCCATGACCCTGCATTAAATGTTGGGCTGATTGTTTAAATACACCATTATCATGTATGGTAACGATTGTTTCTGCCCGTGTTTGTTCAATTTTTATAGAGCAGCAAGTAGCTCCGCTATGCTTTACAATATTGGTCACAGCCTCTTTTAAACACATACTTAATATATGCTCGGTTAATAATGGCACATTGGATAATTCAAAATCTCCGACTTCCTCAAGGTGAATCTCGGCTGCATCTAGCAGTTCTTTAACCAGAACAAGCTCATCCTTTAGGCGAACCGCACGCATGGATGAAACCATTTTTCGGACTTCATTAAGGGCTGTTCTGGCAGTTTGTTGAACATCCTTCAATTCGTTTCGGGCTTGTTCCGGATTTTTATATAATAAACGTCTGGCTAAGTCACTTTTTAATCCGATTAAAGAAAGCTTCTGTCCAAGCGTATCATGGAGGTCACGGGCAATTCTCTGCCGTTCTTCCAACACACCTAATTCATGAATTCTCTTATTGGCATCTTCTAATTTTTCTTCTAACTGCCCCTTCTCATTCCGGTTATAAATGTTAAACGGAAGTAGAATCACACTAATCCAGATGACGATTACAAAGGGCAGCTGTTTCAAAAAGAGTTCATCCTGCTGCACAATACTAAAATTAATCGAGACCGAGGTGCTGATTAAATGAACAAAATAAAGAATAAGAAACGTAAGACGGTCTTTAATATTTCCAATATAATGCGCTAAGAAAAACGCAAAATACACATAGCTGTATAGGCTCGTTGTTGTAATCGAAATGCCGATCAGGAGAAATGTCCATAGATAAACGGGCCAGCCTTTAGCAAAAAAAGCAATGCGATATAGAATAAAAAAGATGAATGTCAATAAAATCCCAAGAATGATTTCGATTGTTGTGTCTGCTTGAATAATAAAATAAAAAGGCAGGATAAAAAGAATTACCCATATATAGGGAGATATACCGCTATTCTTTTGAAATGCCAAATACTTTTTAATTACATTCATAGGTATGAACCCTCTTAATCACAGGATTTTCTAACATATGCAGAAAAACAGGGCTTCTAAAATGGCCCTGTTTTTATCTTATCACTTCGTAAACATGCAAACTACCTGCTTATTTACGACTTAGACTGAGATGGAATATGGTTCATTCCTGGCAGCAATGGAACATCTTTAAAATGAACAAACTTCTTTTGATTCTCGTCCCAAAGCCGAAATCTAAGTGAAGTTAAGCTTGTTTTTAACGTGATGGTCGGTACATGCTTTAAAGCATCGGTATTTTTATGTGCCGCTTCCAATTGGTAATTCGGGACTCTTGGGCATAAATGATGAACATGGTGATAACCAATATTCCCTGTAAACCATTGAAGCACTTTAGGAAGCTTATAAAAAGAACTTCCTTCCACAGCGGCTAAAACAAAATCCCATTTTTCATTTGGCTCAAAATAAGAATCTTCAAATGTGTGCTGCACATAAAATAGCCATACCCCGATTGAACCGGCAATCAAAAAGATTGGTCCCTGTACTAAAAGGAATGCCTGCCATCCAATCGTGTAACAAAGAAGAGCAATAATGGCTGCAATCGCAATGTTTGTTATATATAAATTAATACGTTCTCCGCGTTTTGCGCTTTTTTTATTAAAACGGTTTTTCAATAGAAATACGTAAGTCGGACCTAAACCAAACATAATAAGAGGATTCCGGTATAGACGGTAACGGAAGCGTGTCCACGCTGATGCAGACCGGAATTCATCTACTGTTAACAGCCAGATATCGCCTGTTCCGCGTTTATCTAAATTTGAACTCGTCGCATGGTGAATGGAATGATCATGCTGCCATTGGCTATAAGGAAATAACGTGAGGATTCCCGTAATGGTTCCAAGAATTTTGTTGGCTTTTCTGCTTTTAAAAAAGGAGTGATGGCAGCAATCGTGAAAAATGATAAACATCCGCGTTAAAAGTCCAGCTCCAATAACCGTTAAAGCAAGGGTAAGCCAGTAAGAGACAGAGAGGCTTTGATATGCAAGAATCCAAACAACAAAGAAAGGAACAATTGTATCCAATATTTGAATGATACTTTTCCGAGTATCAGGCTTTTCATAAGGAACCACTTGTTTTCTTAACATCTTTTGATTTTGTTTTTCCATGTATGACCCATCCTCTTCCGATTAGTTATCTTCGATTATAAAGAAAATAAGAAGACATTTGCAGACATACATGTCATACATCAACTATGACAAATGTCATGTTTTAAGAAAATTTTGTGAGAAATGGGTGAGCGCCCATTAAGCGAAGCAACGGATTTCGTGAACAATTGCCGACGTATCATTATTACATCGTTTATATTTTCGTACTTATAAAAAATAGCTGCCAAGATTATCTCGACAGCTTAAAAATTAAATATTATTAAACCCGTTCTAATTGAACTTCCTTTTTATATTCACGGATCATATCTCTTTTTAATTGCCATGTTTTCGGGCTTAAGTAAACTTGATAAATCTCAGGATTTAATAAACGTAATAATTCCGGCTCAAATAACTCCAATTGCTCCCGATGAAAGCTTCTAATTTGCTCCAAATCAGGAAGATCGTAAACTAATGCTCCGTTTACTATAATCGGATGAAGGAGGGGGATGGCTTTAAAGTTTTCTGCAAATCGGTTCGTGTCAAGCTGGACAGGATCAAAAAGCTCGATCCGGTTTCTTGTTAAGACATCCTTTTCATTTGCTAAGGTTATATAATCTGAGATAGCTTTCCCAGTTGTTTGACTGACAAGACGGTACACCTCTTTTTTACCCGGTGTTGTAATTTTTTCTTGGTTACCTGAAATTTTAATAACGGGAATTAGCTCCCCGTTCTTCTCACGGGCAACCAGTTTATAGACACCGCCTAAAGAAGGCTGATCCTCAGCAGTAATCAGGCGAGTTCCTACTCCCCAAGTATCGACTTTGGCCCCTTGTGCCTTTAGATTAAAAATCAGATGCTCATCTAAATCGTTAGAAACCACAATCTTAACGTAATCAAGCCCCGCCTTATCCAGCTGTTCCCGTGCTTTTTTAGACAGGTATGCTAAATCTCCGCTGTCAATCCGGATTGACTGCATCCGTTTCCCTTTTCTTTCAAGCATATGGGCTGTCTTAATTGCATTCGGAATCCCCTTTTCAAGGGTATCATAAGTATCTACCAGCAATGCTACCTGGTCAGGCAAAGCATTGGCATATTTCATAAAAGATTCTTCTTCAGAGTCATGCCCCTGTACCCAAGAATGGGCATGCGTTCCTTTCGTTGGGATTCCAAACCATTTTCCCGCCAGCATATTACTGGTCGCATCGAAACCGGCAATATATGCAGCACGGGCTCCCCATACAGCTGCATCGGCCTCCTGAGCCCTTCTTGATCCAAATTCTAACAAACCGTCGCCTGCAGCAACTCGTACAATCCGTGATGCCTTTGTCGCAATGAGAGTCTGATAGTTTAAAAAGTTTAAAAGAGCGGTTTCTACCAATTGTGTTTCTAATATCGTTCCTTCCACCCGCAATAACGGTTCATTAGGAAAAACTATTTCTCCCTCTTGCACGGAGTATAAATTCCCGTTGAAACGAATTTCACGAAGCATTTGCAAAAAAGCAGGGTCATATTGCTCCTCTTGCTCTGCCAAATACTGAATGTCATCTTCAGAGAAGCGTAAATTTTGGATATACTCAACAATTCGCTGTAAACCAGCAAATACAGCATACCCATTGCCAAATGGAAGTTTACGAAAATAAGCCTCGAAAACAGCATGGTCATTCATTGTTCCATTTATCCAGTGGGCATACATCATATTTATTTCATATTTATCAGTATGTAGTGCTAAATCTTGTATATTCATGGAGCTCCCTTCTTTACTGCTGATTTAATCGAAATCTATTATAATAGAAACTGATTGTAACCGATAAAACCCTATTTTAACCCGTTTAACCTATTTTGCCTATAAAAAAAGGGCTGTGACCTCAGCTTTAATGCTTTGGCACAACCCTATTCTACCTTATTTTTTCAAACCTGTATAAATTAAAATCGCATCTCTTAAGAATTCTGCCGCTTTAGGATGCACCTGATCATAATAGGCTTTAAACCTTTCGTCATCCACATACATTTGCCCAAGACCCGCATGTGCTTCTTTACTATACTCTGGCCAGTAATAGGTTAGCCATTGTTTATGCAAATCTGCAGCTTTTTGGGCAAGACTGCTTCCAGGATCTCCGGATTTTACAGCTTCCGCTAAAGTATCATTTACTTCCTGACCGAGTCGAGTGACTTCTTCATACTCTTCTTCTGTCATGTTTTTAAACTTCTCATATGACTTCCTTACCGTGTCTTCGCCGTACTTTTCTCGGATTTCTTCCCCATATTTTTTCTCATTATCTTCAATCATTTTTTTCTTAAAGCCTTCAAATTTTTCCCGATCTGACATTGTCATTCTCCCTTCCTTTGCATCAATTGTTTTTTCAACATTCGCAATCAGGAGATCTAATTGCTTACGTTTGTCAAGAAGCTGTTGATGATGTTCCTTTAGAGCCTTCAAGCTATTAAAAGCAGGATCAGATAGGATTTGTTTAATTTGATCAAGACTAACCCCTAGTTCTTTGTAAAATAAGATTTGCTGCAGCCTGTCAACTTCGGTTTGACCATAAATCCGGTACCCCGATGAGTTCATTCTGGCCGGCTTCAGAATTCCAATCTCATCATAATACCTTAATGTCCTTGTACTGACTCCTGCCAATCTGCTTAGCTTTTGAATCGTGTATTCCATACTCTAAAACCTCCTGACACCCTCACTGTACACCTTGACGTAACGTCAATGTCAAATCATTATGAAAAATTTTTTTGCGTATTTTATTACCATTATACCTGCAATTAAAAAAGCCCAACCGTTTGGCTGAGCTTTATTAAAATCTCCTTGGATCAAAGGCTGTCTTTAATTGCATAAAACGATACATCAGATTAGCCTGTCTTCCTTTTTGAGTTCGAGGGTTCCTTTTTGATCTCAAGCAATTCATGAATTCAATATCGCATCTTTTCCTCGATCCGCCTCTTTGATAACAAAGATCATGCCTCATGCAACAGGCATCTACATCATTTACAGGTGCACCAGGACCGCTGCACCCAGGACCGCACCAGCGGTACCCCGGAAAAATACACCGAGATGGCCTTCTTTGTCTTGGATACATATTTCACACCCCTACATATATCATTACTTTTAAGATATGTACAAGTTGTGTGATTGGTATTAGCTATATCGCCAATTTTTAGTATCTTTTATGGAAGTACCTGAGTTTCCATCAAGGAATTCCCCCAGCTGTTCTTCCGAAATAACCCGAAATCCGTGTCTTTTTAATAAGGCTGCTGTTACACCATTTCCGGCCATTTTAGTTCCGTTAAATTCTCCATTATAGATAAAAGCACTTCCACATGAGGGGCTATTCTCTTTTAAAACAATTAATGTGGCTTGTAGAGCACGCGCTTTTTCAAGGGTTTGATAAGCTCCTTTAAGATAGAGGTCAGTTACGTCCTTTCCGGATCGGTCCATAACTTGAGCCCTTCCATTTAATACATCCTCACCGTCGCCGCCTATTATTTCGGCTGGTTCTCGAGGGGTTGAGAAGCCTCCCAATAATTCAGGACAAACTGCAATAGCTCTCTTCTCTTTGACTAGCTTTTGAATTCTATCATGTAAACTATTAGTCCCATTATATCTTACATCTAACCCTGCTAAGCATGAGCTGACTATGATCAAGTGACCCGCCTCTTTCTATCAGGTTCTTTTAATCCATACTTTACTTTCCTCATCCTTTATATCGTCCCATTCTACATGAATCTCAAACGTTCCTTCTTCAAAAAATAGCGGAAACCTTCGACGAATGGATTTTTGCATCGGGAGACACTTTGCTTCCTCGATGTCGACCCAGACCAGTCTCCCTTCTGGAGGATTCTCGAGCAGCTCTCCTTTAAAATCTCTAGTAAGATAGTTAAAAATCATATATCGGTCTTTTGCTATTGGGTTCACATATTCATATATTCCTTTAAATATGAGATTTCTAACTTCCAATCCCGTTTCTTCTTTTACTTCGCGGATCGCCCCGTCCACAATACTTTCAGGGAATTCTACTTTTCCGCCGGGTGGGATAAACCCTTTAAAATCATCGTGCTGCCGGTCAATCAGCAATATCCGATTTCCATCTTGCACCATACAAACGGTCCATAACTTGTAATTGACTGTTTCGGCCATCGTCATCGCCTCCCTCCCAATAATTCATAAGAATCTGCTGCTCTATTTTTAAAGGGCTGTTTTCGCAAAGATTGTTGCTGCCTGAATATATTTTTAAACTGCAGTGGAATGGAGCGGAAGACACCCTGAGTCCTCATAAAATGCTTCGCATTTTCTTCGTGCGGTTCTTATGCTGCCGAAGCCTTCCTTGTCCTGCGGGAAGAAGAGGTGAGCCTCTAGACCCCGCAGGCAAAGCCGAGGAGGCTCAGGCCACCTCCCCGGGGAATCTTGTGTCTGGAGCGCAATGGAACGGACATGTTTGCCTCCATTAAAAACAACAAAGTATGCGAAAACAGCTATTTTAAAAGACCCATTTTTAAGGTAATCACTAACCGGTCAACCCTTTTTTTAATCTTTGTCCGCCGGTCAGGCAGCAGTTCAACTCCAGATCGTTTAGCAATTGTCGCCACCACTTCATCTATGGTCATATGATCTGTCATGATATGTTCTTTAAAGGTATCTCTGGCTAAGCTTTTAAGCCTTGCTTCCATTTGCTGATATGCCCAAGACTTTTTGCCCTCAAACCTTTGTCTTAACCTCTTTTCGATCGTTTGTTCAGTCGCCATTAAGGTATAGTGCTTTATTTCAATACCATTATTTCTTAATTTTCCAATAATTTCATTAAAATAGATTTCATTTGTAAGAGTCATAGGAACAATCATAATTCCTTTGTAATCTTGGGAGATTTGTTTTAATAATTGGTAATTCGCTTCCCTCCACAAAGGATAATCTTGAAAGTCAGGTTTTGCAATTTCTCTCGGGACATTTCTCATAAGCCAATAGCCAAATCTCTCCGGATCGTATACGAATGAAGAGCGTATCCTTCTTTGTAACTCATAGGCCGCGGTTGATTTGCCTGATCCAAAGGTTCCATTAATCCAAATAATCAACTTATCACCTCTATGCAAATTAAAGTTTTCTATCATCTCAGGAGGATTATCAATCTAGAATAAAACGTCTCCTACCTTTTCATAATAAAACTAAATATCCAAATAATACATATTCTTTTTCAATCATTTTTAAAGTTACCGATACTTGAGGTGAAATAGATGGATTGGGACGTTGTTATAGTAGGCGCAGGACTAGCAGGATTATCTTGCGGTTTAGAATTGGCTCTCAAAAATAAAAAAGTATTGCTGCTAGAAGTAGATCCTGTTGTTGGAGGAAGATGTTCAAATTGGAATGAAAACGGGATGGAGGTTGAATCAGGCTTTCACCGTTTTATCGGCTACTATACAGCTCTCCCAGCTTTGTTAAAAAAGGCTGGGGTTGAAGTAGATGAAATGGTCACATGGGAAGAAAAAATCGATGTTCTTATTAAAGGAAAAAACAAAAAGCTAGTGGTAGGGATTTCTCCTTTGATGGGGCCAGTTAAAATGTTAAGAGGAATCTTTGGAAATCAGGATATTCTTACAACAAAGGATAAACTTTCTCTTGTTCCCTTTTTTATAAGAGGCTTTAAGGATTATTTATTGGCTCCTGTAAAGCTGGACTCTTATAGTGTAAAAGAGTATGCAAATTTACATAAGGTAACGGATAACGCTTTGCATTATTTACTTATTCCTTTAAGCTCTGGTATCTTCTTTTTGCCGCCGGACCGTTATTCTGCCTATGCTTTTTTCGGATTGTTTGCACCGGCGGTCCCAAAGTTTTATAAAATGAGAAATGGTGCTTATTTAGGCGGGATGACAGATGTTATGTGCCAGCCAATCGCAGATAAAATTATCGAGCTAGGAGGTTCCATTGAGCTTGGAGTAAATGTAACAGATGTGCTCACGGACGAACACGGGACTGTGATTGGAGTGAAGACCGAAAGTGGTGAAGAATACAGAGGAAAGCATGTCGTGATTGCGGCCTCCTTAGTTGGAGCGAAACAGATTCTAGAGAAATTTAAAAATGAACCTAGCTTTCAAAACTTATTTAAGTTACCAACCATGCCGGCAGCCACATTGCAAATCGAGTTAACTGAGCCTGTCTTAGAAAAGGATATTACAACATTCGGACCAAAGACATCACTAGCAAGCTTTGCTGAACAGTCGCGGACCACCTTCCGCAGATCAAACGGGCGGTTATCGATTATATTGACACCGGCTGAAGACTTTTTAATGAAATCACCGGACGAGACTTTAAAAATTGTAGTGGAGGATGCAAAAGCGCTGGGTATTCATCTTGAAGGGAAAATTAAAGATTACAGACAAATCAACCACCCTGCCGATTTCTACAGTCTGGCTCCAGGGGTCGACCCATTAAGACCAACTCAAGCTACTGCCATTACAGGCTTGACCTTAGCTGGTGATTATACACGTCAGCCCTATTTTTCTACCATGGAAGGAGCCGTTGTTTCAGGACAAAGGGCGGCACAATTGGTGGAAAAAGCCCTGGGGGAAGTGTGATTTGATCAACCTAGGAGTTGAAACAAATAATAAAAATAAAAAAATTTAACAAATATTCGATGCAGTGAACTACTCACGGCTTTTCCCTAAAAAAAATCGTTGATTAAGCCCAAAAAAAATTAAAAAGAGACCTATCCATAAAGTTTGATAGGCCCCTCTTCCTATTACTGATTAATCCTCATCATCCCAATCATCATCTTCTGTTTCTTTTTCGAGAATGTTACCAGTATAAGCATCAATCTTATATTCTACTTTTAATTGACCATCTCTCACTTCAATTTCATAGTCTCCATCGTCTCCGTCAAAGTCAACTTCAACTGCTTTCCCTGGTGTATCCGCCACAGCAATAGCAATCGCTTCTTCTTGTGTAATGATTTCTTGGTTTTGCTGGCCGGAATTATTTACAGATGTTTGATTGTCATCGTCAATTCGATCATCATCCACTTTTACAACCGCTCCAGTTACAGCATCGACATCTACTTCAACATCAT
The DNA here is from genome assembly GCF_900207585.1 of Bacillus oleivorans. Lineage (GTDB taxonomy): Bacteria > Bacillota > Bacilli > Bacillales > JC228 > Bacillus_BF > Bacillus_BF oleivorans. The sequence goes on from NZ_OAOP01000004.1 coordinate 233,438, forward strand.
CATTACTGTTCTTAGGATTAACATCGACATCATATACAAAACGGCCATGTTCTTGTTCAAGCTCAATACTCTCTACTGTGCCATTTACTTCATTAAGAGAAATTTCCTGAGCCTTATCAATTGGTATCAGGTTTTCGTTCACTTTTGGGATCGCAATGGCTCCTGCTCCGACTGCTCCCCCTAGTAGAACGATTCCGGCAATTCCACTGGCGATCCAAACTTTTTTCTTCATTTTCTTATCCTCCTTTATTTTGTCTTCACCTTTATCTTAGTCAGTCAAAATGAGTACAGTTTGATAAGAAAATGAGAAATTGATGAGAAATTGTCCTGGCCTTTTAAAAGGAGTCGTTTAATTAATCTTCCCATGTTACAGACATCACTTCCCCTGATAGGGCATTTACTTGAACAGTCGCGTCCTCTTCCTCTTCTCTTTCTATTTCAATCAAATAATAGATCGTTCCGCCTGATTGCTCTAATTCAATATCGTCCACTTTTCCGCTTACACGCTGTAGAGCAATCTCAACAGCTTCACTTTCTGTTAGTCTTTTTGCAGGTTCCTCTTCCGGCTGTTTTATTGCCTCTGTGACAGTATCTACTGTTTCACCAGTATAAGCATCGATTTTTAGAGTAGTTATCTCAGTTTCACTGCGGACGACTACCGTATAGATAAGGTTTTCTCCCTCTTGTTTCTGTTCGACTTTCTCGATTTTACCTTTCACTTGCTGAGCTATCTGTTCTCTAATCTCATCTTCAGTCCGTACTTTTTCTGTGGCTGGACTTTGTTGGGCTAGTTTTGTTAAATTCCGAATCTCACCTTTTTCACGGCTTATCTCAACGGCGTACTCGCCCGCATCTGTTCCGAATTTAATGTGAAATTCATCACTCTGTTCACTAATATCGATAATGCTGCTGTTATATTTCTCTTGTACTAGACTACTGGCATCTTCCTTAGTCAACGGTTCTGCAGAGGTAAAGGCTTGACCGATTTGCCACACTACCGTAAAAATAAGAACAGCAGCCAGGATGGCACCACCGATTTTTATACCTTTTATTTTTTTCATGAACTTCACTCCATCAAGTCTTTTCCCACACTATACAATACGAAGATGAGAATTTAATGAGAACTCGTAAGCGGAAGCCAAATTTGGGCATACGTTCCAAGACCTTCTTTACTTTCTAAACGGATCTCTGCTCCCATTACCTCTGCAAGTTCTTTGGCAAGAGAAAGACCCAGGCCGAATCCGCCTCTTCTCCTTGCCTGATCGACCCGATAAAACCGATCAAAGACTCTAGGCAAATCGGTTGCAGGGATACCGATTCCTCGATCGATTACTTCAATAACAGCTTTGCTCTCTTCTTTCCTGATTCTAACTTGAATCTGGTCTTCACTATATTTTCTGGCATTGTCCATTAAAATAAAAATAAGCTGTTTTAATTTTTGCGAATCCGCTTTAATCGTGACCTCTTCTTCCACATCCAAGTGAACTTCCCGCTTATAGCCTTCCCGGAAAGCCCGAACTGAATCTTCAACAAAATTTGTTAAAGAAATAGATGTTATATCTACCTTCCATTGTTCATCATGCTTGGCAAGCAGCAGCAGTTGCTGGATTAAATCCTTCATCCGAATCGCCTCGGAATGGATCGCTTCTACCGATTCATCAAACAGTTCAGGCTGTTCTTTCCCTCTCCGCTTTAAAAGGTTAGCATACGATTCAATAATGGTAAGCGGTGTTTTGAGTTCATGAGAAGCGTTCGAAACAAACTGTTCCTGTTTAGCATAATTTTTTTCGAGCAAGTCCATCATTTCGTTAAAGGTTTCACCTAATAAGTAAAGCTCATTTTGTGATTTTTTCGGTAAATGGATTCGCTTAAAATGCCCGCTTTTTCGAATCTCACGCATCGTTTCAATCATAGAGGAAATTGGTTTGGTTAACAGGTTACTAAGAAGACCGGCTGATAGAAGCACGGGAATTGTAGCAATCACCGTAACAACCAGTAATACAATTTGTAAAACTCGTAAATTATCGGCTACTGCTTCTAAATTCTCGTTTACCTGAAGATTGACTATTTCTCCGTTCATCCAAATCATTGGAATAGAAACAAAGGAATGAGGGATTCCATCGTATTCTACAATTTCCCTTTGTTCACTTTGCTGAAAGGCAAACGGCTGATCAAAGAGCTGCTCCTGTTCCGCAGCCGTTACTGTCGTCAGTTGGCTTCCATCTGGATTCACAATTCGAACCATTCCATTAATCGGAACATAGGCTCTTAGCAGATCGGCAGCTGGTACAGAGCCTTCCGTTTGTCCTAAGGCTTCCATTATTCTTTCTGCTTCAAGTGTTGTCTGCTCCAGCTCACTTTTTAAAATCATTTGGCTAAAAGAGAAGTAAATCGCTGCATGGATTAGAATTAAAAGACCAATAAATAATACAGACGTGTACAGGTGGATTCGATTTCGAAGTTTCATTTCGATTCCTTTAACACATAGCCGACGCCGCGAACCGTATGAATCAATGCAGGTCCATCAAACGGTTTATCAATCTTGTTTCGTAAATAACGGATATAGACGTCAACTACGTTCGTATCTCCATAGTAATCGTATCCCCAGACTCCATTGAGGAGCTGCTCCCGACTTAAGACATGCCGCGTATTTTTCATTAAAAAGGCTAGCAAATCAAATTCTCTAGGTGTTAATTCGATAGCCTCTTGACCACGTATCACTTCTCTTGTTATTTCGTTCAGTTTTAAACTGCCGACCTGGAGCCAGTCTGGATCTTTTGTTGTTTGCACAGTTTGTTTTCTGCTCATTCTTAAAGCAGCCCGGACACGTGCTAGGACCTCTTCTATTTGAAAAGGTTTGGTAATATAATCATTAGCTCCCAAGTCTAAACCGGAAACCTTGTCCTCTATTGAATCCTTAGCCGTTAGCATAATAACAGGTGTATCTGCATCAGTGGAGCGAATTCTTCGAAGTAATTCAATCCCGCTTATCCCGGGTATCATGATATCAAGCAGCACTAGATCCCATGACTGTTCCCGATAAAGCCGCAAGCCTTCTAGACCATCTAATGCTTTTTCGGTTTGGTAGCCTTCAAAATCCAGTTCCAATTCTAAAACCCGAGCAATCTTTTCTTCGTCTTCCACAATCAAAATCTTTTGCTGTGTCATTATCATCCCTCAATGTAAGAAAAACTTGAATCGCGACTATCCTGTTTCATTATTCTGATAAAAATTGAACACTCAGCTCAAATAGCTCCTCAATCCAGCCCAGTCTAGAAAATACATGATCGGCGTCCTGGATAAGGTGAATCCTCACCCGGTTATTTACAAAAACTTCCGCATATTTTTGCCCAAATATATAAGGCACGGATTGATCATTCGTACCGTGAATAATTAAAACTGGATTTTGATAAATCGAAATTCCTTCATATAAATTACGGTCTTTTAAATCTTCGTAAAATGAACGGCTCAGCTCTAGTCCGCCAATATCCATATTCCCATTTGGCAATTTTGGACTTTTTTCAAAGTATGAGCATGCTATCTGATTCATATTACCTGCAGGTGACCATAGACATAGTTTATGTATTCTATTAGGATACTCTTTTGCTACCTGGGCCGCAATTGCTCCGCCCATACTAAATCCAGTTAGCATTATTTTGTCCGGATCGACCCATTCCAACGTTTGCACCATTTTAAAAATTTCTTTTGCTTCATAAACTTCCTGACTAAAAGTCATATTCGAAAATAATCCATCACTTTCACCTGAACCGGAAAAGTCAAAGCGGATCGTACCAATCCCGTTTTTTAAAAGTTCACGGGCATATCGGACAAACAAAGACTTCCCTTCCGTTTTTGAACCGGTAAAACCATGAAACAGGATGACCACAGGGCAAGCTGATTGACCCTTAATTTCAGGTTTGTGAGCCATCCCGCGTAATGTTAATCCATTTACAGTTAATGATAGCGGATATTCCATGTGATTCACCTTCTCTTTGTTGTAAAAGTCAATTAATGTTCCCTTTACTAAATTGATAGACAAAATCTGCCTGTTTCTCATCCCGCCACATTCCGATCAAATTCCCCATCGCAATGGTGAATTCGGGAAATGCTGTTCCTTTTGCTGTTATGAATCTATTACCGATTTCGACCTTTGCGCCCGTATATTCTCCATCACTAAATAAATCATTGAACTGTTCGTAAGTGGCAGGAGTACAGGTGAATTTTTTCCCTTTCAGCAGACCTGCTTTTGCAAGAAAGGCAGACGATGCGCATATAGATGCAATCGGGATCTCGTTTTGAAAGGCCTCTTGTATTACTTCCTGAAGAGAAGATTCATTGATAACCTCGTGAATCCCGTCACCGCCAGGAAGCAGCACAAGATTGTACTCAGTTACATTAATATCCGAAAGGGCATATTGAGGCGTGACAAATAACCCCCCTACGCTTTCAACAGGTTTCCCATCAGCCGTAACTGTGGTAATTTCGGCTTTCCCAACTTTCCTTAAGAAAAATAGAGGATGGGCCACCTCGAAATCAGCATATAGAGGAAAAGTGAAGAAAAGTACTTTAATCATAATATTTTCATTCCCTTTCTTGTTAGATTAGCTCTCAATATATTGAATCACCCTATTAAAGTAATGACGGATTGGTTTAGATGAATCAACGACAAGGTAATCAATACCCTCGGGTCGTTTACTATTATTCACCCAACTTTGAAACTGCTCTTCAGTAGCAATCACACTGTGAATTTGGCTAATCATCCGTGCACGATTTTTTAGCCTTCGGTCAATCTCTTGAAGATCATTGAGGTAACACTCCACGTATTTATATTGGGCATCATACTTTCTTGCGAGCTTCATCCCTCGCTCAATCATTTCCGTATAAAAACAAGGGCTATCTAAAATGACATCAAATCCCTGTGAAAGCTGGAAATCGACAAGAGCCCAATCAATATGATAAGAAATTTTCCCGGCAGCTTTAGGAGTTATGTCTGTATCAATCGACTGCATTAAGGCAGATTTAATGATATCGTGATCAATAATCACTGCCCCGGTTCTTTCAGCTATTAACCTAGCAAGCGTAGACTTTCCTGATCCTGGAAATCCAGACATTTGGATAAATAACATAGAAACTCCTCCCTCTGCTCATACTTTATTACAAATTCCTCCTAAAATTTTCAGAATTTTCCCCTTTGGTTTACTTTAACATAAAATTCCATGCAAATTATGAAGAAATTTTGCTATCAATGAAAAAACCAGTTACTCTTTGAAAGTAACTGGCACTCTATTCTTACTTTTTCAAAGCTCTTTCTTCCACTAATTCTTTTATTTGAGTAACGGTTGCCGGATCTTCAAGACCTGTGACATCACCAGTCACCGTTCCTTTTACAATAATTTCTTTTAATAGACGTCGCATGATTTTTCCGCTGACTGTTTTTGGCAGCGTATCTGTAAAGATAATGGTTTTAGGAGCGGCAATTTTACCGATTTGCTGATTAATCCGGGCATGAATCATTTCCTTTAATTCATCAGATCCTTCAGCCCCTTCGTTCAAGCGGGCAAATACTACTGGTACCTCCCCTTTGATTTCATCCGGAACTCCGGTGACAGCGCTTTCAGAAATGCCCGGGCATTCTAGCACTGCACTCTCCATCTCCATTGTACTTAACCGGTGCCCTGCCACATTAATTGCATCATCGGAACGGCCTACTACCCAAATATATCCATCTTCATCGACTAATGCTAAGTCACTGGCATAATAGCAGCCTTTGACCTGGCTGTAATAAGAGGCATAATACCGCTCTGGTTCTTTCCAAAGGGTCCGGCATAGCATTGGAAATGGTTTTTTAATGACTAAGTTCCCTAATGTATTAGGTTTGACCGGTTTGCCTTCTTCATCCACTACATCAAACACTCCGCCTAAGAATGGAACTCCAGCTGAACCAGGTTTCATCGGTGTTAGCCATGCCGCTCCGGCAATGGGTGATCCGGCTGTTTCTGTTTGCCCCCATGTATTATTGACATATATCTTTTTCTTGCCTAAAACTTCGTACGTCCATTGCCAGGTTTCAGCATCGAATGGTTCACCTACTAATGAAACGACATCAAGACAGGAAAGATCATAGGTTTGCAGCGGTTTTTCTCCGATACTTTTTAACATCCGTAAAGCGGTTGGTGCAGTAAATACCTTTTTGACCCGATATTTTTCGATAATTTGATACGCCCGATCTTTAGTTGGATAATCGATAGCACCCTCATAAACAATAGTAGTAACCCCATTCGCCAATGAACCTGCTATTCCCCATATGTGCATCGTTAGCCAGCCTATATCAGCAGTACACCAGAACACATCATCATCACGATGGTCCATATGATATTTAGCATATATATAATTTTGAATCACAAATGCTATTCCAGAATGGACCACACCTTTTGGCTTGCCTGTCGTTCCGCTCGTATAAAAGACAATGCCGGGTTCATTGGCCTCGATTCTTTCAGGTTCACAATTGATACTTGCCCTCTTGGTTACCTCTTCCCACCAGTAATCACGTCCCTCTTCCATTTGAATATCCAAACCTAATCGGTTCACAACGATAACCACTTGGGCCGATGGGATGTCTGGAATTACGCGATCCACTTTTTCTTTTAGGTGAATGACCTTCCCTCTTCGCTCCGTTGCATCTGCTGTAACAATCACTTTAGGTTCAAAGCTTACCAGACGATCCTTTAATGATTTTTCCGAGTACCCCGAGAAAATCGTATTGTATATCGCACCTATACGGAAACAAGCTAAAACGGCAATGACAGCTTCGGCGAGATTTGGAAGAAAAATCGCAACACAATCACCCTTTTTTACACCAAAAGACTTCAGGGTATTTGCAAATCTATTGACCTCTGCAAGAAGCATTTGATAGGTAAAAAATTTGGTGTCCCCGTTTTCACCCTCCCAAATAAGAGCGGTTCGATTTCCAGCACCCTTTTCTATATGGCGATCTAGTAAATTAACACATGGATTACTGATCCCTTCTGTAAAAAAACGAAAATCAGGAAGCTCACCCGTGATTGTTTCCTTCCATGGTTCATACCATGTTAACTCACTTGCTACATGATTCCAAAAGGCAGCAGGATCTTGCTGCGACTGTTCAAGAAGATCCTGAAATGCTTTTCTGCTTCCCATTACTGTTGACTGTTGTTTTTCTTCGTTTGGAAAGACGAGTCTACTATTCGAAACTACCTGCAAAATGCCACTTACATCCATTGGTTTACTCCTTTCCAACAATTTAATTTATTTTAAAGTTCGTTTATATGTATACGAGCCCCCTTTCCCAAAAATATCCCAATTGCATCTACCATTATAATTAATATTCAGAATTGTTTCAATAATTAGTATAATAATAGGAATTTCAGCTTATAAGAAAGGGTCTGTCCCATTAATATAGGAACAGACCCTTGTAATTTTAAAATAACTCCAACTTATCAAATGGATAAAATCTCAATACAACTTTACCTAAGACATTTTCAACCGGTACTGGACCAATCACTCTGCTATCGGTGCTATGGTTGCGGTTGTCACCCATTACAAAGATTTTATCATTCGGGACAACAGTAGCTTCCATGTCATTCTCCATCTTTGCGCTGATGTAGCCTTCAACAACAGCTTCTCCGTTCCGGTACAATTGTCCATCTTCAATTTTGATTTCATCTCCCGGTTTTCCGATTACCCGCTTAACCCAGGCTATTTCTTCCTCTGGGGAATTAGTAAGTAACGTAATAAGAGGACTTTCCAGAATGTCATCTTTAATGGTTCGTGATCTATCAACACGGCTATCGATAATGACGATATCACCATATTCAGGTATTTTTCCTAAAAGATAAGGAGTTTTAAATACTATTAATCGGTCTCCCTTTTGCTCCTGATCCATTGGATTGCCTCCATCTAGGGTAGGTTCCATCGAGATCCCGCTTACCGTAAAGGGCTGAATGATAAAAACACTAATAATTAATGCCAAAACTATAGCGAATATAATTGCTTTACTCCAGCTGTAGAGCTCACTTAGAATCTTTTTTGCGAACATTACTATGTCACCTTCTCTTTTATGACTGGATTTATCTTTAACAGTTTATCATAAAAGTCATGTATTAGAGTGTGGAATAAAAGAAATGAGAAATTTGGCATCTCTGGCCACACCGCAAATTAGAGATGAGCCACGTTGGTACTGCCACGGTAAGCCGATGAAGTATAGACCCCTTACAGGACTAACCCCTCTTTCATGGATCGGCTTTCCTTCAGATGATACTGCTCCTGCAATGTCTATCCAGTCATAGGAAGGTGTAAATCCCGTGGCCCAGATTATATTCCTGATAGTAAGCTTACTTTTATCTGAGAATACAGCTTCGTTTGCTTGAACCTTTTCAACTCTTGGTTTTACAACTATTTTTTTCTTGGTAATGAGTGACTGTAGCTCTTTTCCAAAAATCGGATCACTCTGCTTACGAAACCATTTTCCTTTTTTTGTGTCTACCCCCGCATATAGAAGTCCAATCCATTCTAACCAGAAAAAAATGCTCTTTCCTAACAGGCGCAAGGGCAGAAATTTAAAACGTTGGCTAACAGCTATAAAAACTTGCCGTTCTTCAGCGAGCTCAGCGGCAATCTGAGCCCCTGAATTTCCACCGCCTACAACTAAAACCGGACCATCTGGAATTTGCGATGGTGCTCGATAAGAAGATGAATGCATTTGGAACATATCGTGTTTAGACTCATTCAAGCCAATCGGAATATATGGTTTCTGAAATGCCCCAGAAGCTATAACCACTTGTTTAGCTTCTATAACCCCCTTGTTTGTTCTTATTTCAAAACCAAAATCGCTTTTTGAGACAGTGTTTACTTTCGTATTGAGCATGACTGGTAAATCAAAATGGTCTACATACTCCTCTAAGTAGCTGGCAACTTCATCCTTTGCAGGGAATCCTTCCTGATCTCCCGTCATAGGAAGACCTGGTAAAGAACTATATGCCCTTGGGGTAAATAAAACAAGAGAATCATATCGTTGTCTCCATGACTCTCCTATTTTTTTGTTGGCGTCCAATAACACAAAGGATAACCCTGTCTGTTTTAAATAATATCCCATCGCAATCCCCGCCTGACCTGCCCCGACTACCACTACATCTATTTGATCCATTCGCCTTTCTCCTTATTATTCAAATAATCATTTGAATAATATTGTAGTTTAATAGTAAGGAAAAAGGTAGTTAGACGGATCAAGATTGCAAAAACTTTACATTTCCGAGTGAATGTAAAAATAAAAAGAGGGTCAAATCATATAGAGGTATGACACCTCTTATTCCTGTTAGTATTACGTTTTTTTGCGCAGAGTCTATAATCCTATAAATCCTCCGACAAAATAGCGGCTGAGAGTATCAGATGTTAAAGCAATTAATATAGTAAAAACCACATAAAAACCAATAATTCCATAGAGCGGATCAAATAGAGTTGTTGCATTCTCACGATATGAGTAAAGGGTAAGGATGATCGCAATCTGTACAATACTTATGATGAGAGTGGAAACAAAGGAGCTGATGCCGACAATGCCAATCACAGAGAAGAGCAGAAAAACAACAGATAATGCCGTAGAGGTAGAGATCAGCGAACCGAATCGTCCTACTACATCATGAAAAGAAAGATTGGCTTTGTATAACCCTTTTACAATTGCAAACATAACTGCAGCAGAGAGAATCAAAGCCGCACTACCATAGAAAAATACAGTAAAAAAGCTTTCAAAAAATGAAATCTCTGGTGTGAAAAAGCCAAAATCATCCGTAAAGCTCTTAAATTGAAAGTAGATACCCAATCCAAAGAATAAAGAGAGCAATCCTATATTCATATATCCATAGACATAATCTGCTTTTTCCGAACTGATTCCTCTTTTTGCAGGAGATTTAAGATTTTCCAATATAAATCCCCAATAGCTTATCGCTTTGTCCTTGGCTAAATCAAGGAAACTTTGACCTGTATTTATTTCTTCAAAGCTATGTGCTAAAGAGCCTTCTGATTGAATCGTCGTTACGACTTCATCATGGGCGACTTGATGACCGCATTGCACACAGAATTTATCGGTTTCCATCACTTCATTGCCGCAATTCATACACTTCATGTTATCAGCTTCCTTCCTCTTTGTAGTACTAGACAACAATACCCTTTTCATTGTATTAGTTCAGGCTGCAGACTATGATTGAAACACAATTTGCTTCAACACCAAAATAATACCAAAATATTCAAATAATTGGTTCTATCTTTAGACCTATTACTTTTGTCCCTTGATTGAAAGTGTTTGTATTCACTGGTTCTGTATGAACCTTTACTAAAATCAAAAAGGAATCCGAAATTCCTGATCCTCACTGTTCTCACCATTTATAAAAACTCGTTCCCGATAATAAATTTCATTTTCGGATAGAAGGAATATAGTGGAACTTCTTGTTCCATAATGGTCAGTTTTGATAAATAGAGGAGACAGGATTCTTTCCCATTGCCTTGAAACACCCGTGTTTGGAAGGAGATGATCTTCGGCAGGATCGGCATTTTGCAGCAGTGCAAATAATCGATTACTGAGATCGGTTGTATCCCCCTTTATATTTTGTTCAAGACCTGCTTTCCCCTTTTGCACTTTCGGCCATTCTGTATTTAACAGATGGTTGCTTACTCCATAAATACCGGGTTCTAGCTTTTGAATTTTATCTCCAATATTAGAATAGTAATACAGTTCATTCGGATTCCCCGTAAGTAAATTGAATCCCGGATATAATGTGCCTCTCGCTAATGTTTGTAAATATGGTTCTGGATTCATATTGTCTTTTAAAAAAGCTGCGACCAGTTCACCGCGAGACCGCTTCCCTTCTGTTTCTTCTTTTGGATCACGGTAGTTCGTTACTGCAGCAAAGGTTCCTGTTCTCGTTACCCCCATCCAGGTTCCCAGCTTTTCTAAATCTCTTCCTGCCAAGATGTGAGGTTCATCCTCCCAAAAGTGTGCAGGAGCAGTAGGCCTTTTATAAAATTCATCCCGATTGGCAGCCATAATCAGCTTATACTTTGGATGGGACCGATAAGCAAACAGAATTAGACACATATTGTCACAACCTTGTCCTAGTGATTTCCTATAATTCAATTAACTCTAGCTTAAATACACCTGTTTCATTTTCATTATATAAATTGGTGATGGAGGTTGAGTAGGAGTTGATCCTTCCCCGAAATTCTAGATTTTTTGCAGGCACCTTAATGGTAAAGTCATTTTCATAAAGTAATGTGGTTATTTTGTGATATTCCTGACTAATTACATTAAATTCAAATCCGATTACCCGCTGCTCCTCTTTTGTTTTTTTGTGGGTAATAGTATTTATATAAATGTTTTCTGCATCAATCGAAACCTCATTAAGTAATACTTCCATATTTATTTCACCTCAAATATAAACTACAGCCAGTTTACCCTTATACATTGTTAACTTAACCTCTAGTATAATTGTGTTCCGGCCGATTCCTCTTATTTATAACTTATTCCCTTATAGTGCTATAATGGACTCGATTAATCTAGGCAGAAACGGGGGTTCATTATGGACAAAAAGCAAATTGAAAATCAAATCCAGGAATTAAAAGCAGAATATGTACGTCTGCAAAACGATCTAGAAAAATTAGAATCTGTCGGTGGAAATGTGGCTCCTTTAGAAAAACAGATTACTGAAATAGAAAATGAATTGAAAACTTTAAATCAGAAACTGCGTGAAGCATAAGGGGCTGTCCGATAAGTCTCTAAAATAAAGCAGGTGGAGAAAAATGAGTTGTTTTTCTCTACCTGCTTTAATATTTTACCTATTGTTAATGTTGTAACTATGTTGATTGGAGCGAAAGGCGCGAGACTCCTGCGGGAGTACGGGGCAGGGGAGACCCCGCAGGCGCTAAAGCGCCGAGGAGGCTCCCCGGCACGCCCGCGGACCGTAAGCGCCTGAAGCGCAAATCAACAGGCAAGTTCAACACAACCTTAAAAAAAACCAAAATTAAAAGGGATACTATAAAGTCAGTTACCAGACCTTTATGGACAGCCCTTTTTTTTATCGAATAAACAGGGAAAAGGAACTATTTTACTTAAAAATGGTGTCGTTTATTTAAACAAATTGTAAAGTAACAGACTCTCCTCCAAGGGACTTATAACATCTAATTAGAGTGATTCTTTATTATCCAAATTGTAACAAGGTTTGTAAAGAAACTTACATTCTTTTAAAAGTTCCACCCTTATTTCTTCCTATCCCGGCTTTGATCGTATCGTGGTTTTCCATATAACTTCCTATTTCGGTCTGTTTCAATAGGTCTTTTATCCATTTTTTTGTCATCTGATTTTAATGGATTTGCTACACTCCCTTCAAATTTGGCTGTTACTTTTTATGTGAAAGATACATTTTCAATATGGAAAGGGGAAAAAATCATGCTAAAGAAAGCAGCAGCCGTTACTTTAACAGCAGGAGTTCTATTTTCAGGACTGAGTGTAGCATGGAATGAAGCAAGTGCAGGAAAACCTGAATGGGCAGGAAAAGGATTACCTCCTCAAGCAAATGCAGAAAAGGTTGAAAATGTTATATTTATGATTCCGGATGGATTTAACGCTTCGTTTGCCACGAACTATCGTTGGTTTAAAGGTGAAAACTCTGCTTTTGATCCTTTTGTAAAAGGATTAGTCCAAACGTATTCAGCTAACACTGAGGTGACAGATTCAGCAGCTGCAGGAACCGCAATGGCAACAGGGGTTAAAACAAACAATGGTATGGTCGGTGTAACACCAGATGGAAAAGAAGTACCATCGATTTTAGATGCTGCTGAATCTGCGGATAAATCCACTGGTTTAGTTGCGACTTCAACCATTACTCATGCAACACCTGCAGTATTTGGAGCAAGTGTATCCTCTCGTGGGGATGAGGCATTGATTGCACCTCAATACTTTGAAAATGGAGTCGATGTTATCCTAGGAGGCGGAAGAGATTATTTCCTGCCGGCATCTGAAGGCGGAAAGCAGCCAGCTGGAAACCTAGTTGAAAATGCAATTGAAGACGGCTATCAATATGTGACAAACCGTGATGAATTGCTTGCTGCAGATAATGAAAAAATTCTTGGCTTGTTCGCAGATGATGCAATGGCACCGGAATTGGACCGTGATGAAACCGATCAGCCTAGCCTTGCCGAAATGACTGAAGCTGCAATTGAAACATTAAGTCGGGATGAGGATGGATTCTTTTTAATGGTTGAAGGCTCACAAATTGACTGGGCAGGACATGATCATGATGCCGCTTGGGCGATGAATGATGTAAAAGCTTTTGATGAAGCTGTTGCGAAAGCACTAGAGTTTGCGGATGAAGATGGAAATACCCTTGTTGTAATTGCAGGCGATCATGAAACAGGCGGTATGTCTGTAGGCTCAAACGGGGTCTATGATTTAAATATTGAAGTTTTACACAATATTACAGCAACTGGGGATGCGATGGCAGCTCAGTTAAATGATGATTTAAGCAATATTGAAGAAGTGATTCTAGAGAATGCAGGTATTGAGTTAACGGAAGAAGAAATCAACCGGATTAAAAATGCAGATAGTCCATCTAACGCTATTAATGAAGTCATTAGTGACCGTGCCTTAATAGGATGGACAAGCAGTGCCCATACAGGTACCGATGTGCCAGTCTACGCATTTGGTCCACATTCTGATTTATTCGTGGGTCTGCACAACAATACTGACCTTCCAAAGTTAATCGCTGAGGCAATGAAGATTGAATTTGGAAACTAAAATCCTTTTAAAAAAACCCTCTATTCCACGTATGGATTAGGGGGTTCATTTTTTAGCAATTATCTGTATTTATTATGGATTGGATTAAACAAGTCTTCGCTGCTTTTTCGGACAAGCGAAAAATGATCAACATTGTCATGTCCATGGAGAATCGCATTGTGATGATTAATGATTTGTTCAGCTGGTAAGGTGCGAGAGTCTGTGGTTGAATGTCCATCTCCAACTAGAGTAACATCAAAATCATTAATTGTAGCAACTCTAACTGCGGAATCAATACAATATTCTGTTTTACACCCCATTATGACAATATGCTCGATGTTCTCACCCTTTAAATAATCTAATAAAGGTGTTCCATAAAACGAATTGGTTGCAGCTTTATCAAATATTGTCGCAGTGGGTGGCACATTGATATCTTCATGAATTTGAAACCCATTTCCCTCTCCATCTGCCACATCTTTATCTCTTATAAAAACAATTAAGGAATCTGATTCTAAAGCTTTTTTTATTACCAAATTTATATTCTGCAACAGCTGCTCTTTATTTAGAACACTTTTTTCATTTCCTTCAATTAATTCTTGTTGGACATCAATAACTAATAAGGCTTGTTTCAATAGCAAAACTCCTTTTTAATAAATTTTTAAATTTCCTTTGCCTCAAGCCATTCTTTTATTGTTATCTTCATAATAACCGCCCCCTTATCTACTGATTGGAAACAAAAATTCACTTCCTTTTTGTCTCATTATTTTATTCGCTTTGGATCGGCTTCAATCCTCTTTTTAACGATACTTCCATGTTTGTTTAAATATTCTATATAAGTTTCTATTTCAAATGTTGTTTAAAGAAAGACAACACTTGCGGCCAAAATTGCGGATCTGATTCAGAGCTTCGATGTCCTTTACTTTCAACATAAAGGTGAGGAACATCCACATTTTCTAAAATATAATCCAACTCTGAAGAAGGAACGTAGTCATCCATTTTTGAATGAATTAGAAGTGCTGGAGCCTTTCTCTCTCTTAAAGCGTTGGGAACATCAAATTCTTTCAATTCCTTAGCTGAAATCCTAGCTCTTACAAACATAATTTTTGAAATTACGGGTCCTAATGGAAAGTAAGGCAGCTTATATTTTTTTAATGCCGCCTTCATTATAGTGCTGATTTGGGCAGGAGTTGAGTCTGCTACGATTGCTTTAACGCCAATATCATGTTGGTTGGCTAAAATACTGCCAAACCCGCCAAATGAATGGGCTAAAACTCCAATTCGCACAGGGTCAATTCCCTTTTTAGTTTTAGCATATTGTACTGCTGCCAAGATATCATCTCTGAAAGTTTTTACTGTAAGTGCATGTACTTCGTCACTTTCTCCATGACTACGTACATCAAAGAGCAATAAAGCGTAGCCTGCGTCAAAAAGCGGTTTTACATACCTCTTCATTTTTGCCCGGTTAGACCCCCAGCCATGGACTAGAATGATCAGCGGGCTTTTTTCGTGTTGATTCGTTTGTATGGGGATAAACCATCCCGCCACTTTTTCAGAGCCACTTTTAAAAGTGACTTTTTCCAATGGGAAATCCGGCTTGGTATCGAGCGGAACTCTTCTTGGAGTTTGACTTATAACAGCCAGCTGCCATACTATTGCTGCCAATGCCACGAAAAAAATGAAAACACTTATTATCCAAATATACATGGATTCCACCTCTGTTTAAGGTTTTTAAAAAAACCGAACGGTCTGTTTTTTGGGTAAAAAAATTATTCAACACGAAAATTTTCAATCGATTCAGTTAGATGCTTTATTGCCTGTTTCATATACGAATTGGTCTGGTATAGTTTGCTTAGCATCACGGCCCCTTCAATCGTTGATGTAAGAAATGTTGAAAATGATTCAATATCGACAGTTGGCTGAATTTCATTTCGCCTGATCCCTTTACGAATCGTCAGCTGGATTAACTTTAGCCATTTTTGCATAGCTTCTTGTGCTCTTTTACGCAGTACAGGATTTGTATCATCGCTTTCTACCGCTGTATTTAAAATCGGGCATCCACCTTTAATTGGCGGGTTATCTATAATATTTTCATAAATAGAAATGAGTGCGATTAATTGGTCAATCGCAGACTTTTTTCCTTCGATGGCCTTGGCATATGTGTTGGTCATAACTTCAATTGCATAGTCAAACGAGGCTATCGCCAGTTCCTCTTTATTTTCAAAATGATTATAAATGCCGCCCTTTTTTAAACCAGTAGCGTTCATGATGTCAGTGAGTGAAGTGCCAAAATAGCCCTTCTGATTAAAAACATCGGTAGCAAGGACAATTATCTGCTGTTTCGTTTTCTCGCCTTTTCTCATTTTTGCACCTCAAATTTTGAAACCAATCGGTCTTTTCATTAAAATACCATATCCTTTTCGGATTAACAAGATTTTCCTCAACAAAAAAACGAGAAGGATTTAACCTTCCCGTTTACGGGTGAAACAGGCACTACTGCCTATTCTCTGATAATACCTGTCGAGTGGCGGAAGCTTCTTTTCTTTTTCCGTGCAAGAGATAATACAGTCCAATCCCTGCCAGAATGTAGATAGAGCTATAAAAGTATAAGGTGTTTAGACCGATTTCGGCACCGATGATACCGACCAAGAAGGATCCGAGCCCCATGCCAATATCAAAGATTGATAGATAAGTAGCCGTTGCAAGCCCGCTTTTTCCTGGAGAAGCTTCCTGGATTGCAATCGTTTGAAGACTAGGAAACACGGTTCCCCAGCCAAGACCAACCAACGCTGCTGCCAGCAGGAAAATAAAAGCAGATTCTGCTCCGCTTAAGACGAATACCCCGATAGCAAAAATGATAAGGGCAGGATAAATAATCACATTCGCTCCAAATTGGTCAAACCATTTTCCTGTAAATGGGCGTGAAAGTAGAAGAACAACCGCATATACAACAAAAAAGTAGCTCGCCACTTTGGCTAGACCAATCTGACTAGCATATACCGAAACAAAGGCGAGGATAGAAGAATACGCAATCGCAAAAAAGGCACCGACAACTGAGATTTTGACAGCTGGTCTTTCGAACATATCTCCAATCCGGAAACGAATTTTTTCCGCTATTTGAGTGGATCCTTGTGGAATTTCATTCGGTAATTTAATCATAAGTCCAGTTAAAAGAGCGAGAAACCCGAAAATGGCTGAAATCGAAAATGTTGTTTCAGCTCCCCAGTCCTGGATCGCTGTCAATCCTAAGAAAGGACCAATGACCATGGCTAAATTCACAAATAAAACGTAATAGCCCATACCCTCCCCTCTTCGCAAAGGAGGAATAACATTAGCAACAATCGTCCCGGTCGCAGTAGTTGCCATTCCAAACCCAATTCCATGAAAGAAGCGAAGTACGAGCAGGCTCCCTATCGATTGAGGCAAGAAGTATAACGCTGCCCCTGCGGCAAATATGAATGCTGAAGCAATGAATACCTTCCTGATCCCATATCGGCTCACCCATTGTCCGGCAAATGGACGAGATACAATCGCAGAAATTAAAAATACTGTGACAATTAAACCTACCTCAGCCTCTGATATGTTTAGAAAGTCTAAGGCATATATCGGCAGTAATATAAGCAAATAATAAAACGTTAAAAACACAAAAAAATTGCTGATGGAAACCAGAATAAAATTTCTAGTCCAAAGCTTCGGTTGTTTTTCCATTTATGTTCCTCCCAGCTGTTTTATTTTCTAAGCTGAATTGAGAATTCACGTAAAAGCTTTCTTAACTCCTCTTGAGATGACTTTGGAAAATCCGCAAGCAGTGATTCGTTCATTTTCAAAACCGCTTTTTCCCATTCTGGGTATTCCGCTAATGCCTTCTCCGTCAGCTGTATATACTTCACTCTTTTATCTTCTTTACTCGGTATTTGCTTTACATACCCTTGCTTTATAAGCCTTTGGATCGTTCGTGTCATAGGCGGCGCTTCAACAGATAAATAATCGCAAAGCTCCGATTGAGTTAGATTGCCTTTCGTTTTTAAAACAAACAAAACGGACCATTGTGCGCTATATATAGAAAACGGCTGCAAAGCTTCATTCAAGCTTTTATGGAGCTGCCGTGAAAGCTGGTGAATTGTATGAAATAAATCATGGTTATTTTTCATATTGTCCGCTCCTCAAATTAGTTACCTAGGTAACTATATCACGGAAATTTGAGTGTAACAACCCCGATTAATGTGTGTAAGCCCTATCATTTTAAAAATTTTTCCGAAACGAAGGGACGGTTCTCTTGTTTCACTTGAATGAAACAAGAGAACCGTCCCTTTGTTTCGCATTTAATTTCCTTTATTAAATACAGATTTGTCCAGTGTCAGTTCAGCTGTGATTGGCAAATGGTCTGAAGCGATCGTGGAGATGACTTCGGCATTTGCTGTTTGGATTTCGTTGGAAGTGAAGATGTAATCAATTGTTCTATTCGGTTGATTTGCTGGAAATGTATAGGCCTCGTTTTGGTCAGCAAAGGCATCTTTATAATGAGAGAATAGAGACTGCATTTCAATGCTATCAGGCACTGCATTCATGTCACCGACAATTACTTTAGGCCCATTTGTTTTACTTGCAATTTCAATTATTTCTTTTATTTGCATTTCGCGTTCAGCGGAAGTTAAAGCCAGATGAGTGTTATAGAAATTTAGGTGATATCCCTTTACATTAATGACTGTTTCTAGTAACCCGCGTTGTTCGGTATCCCCAATCTTCGTTAATGGATAGTTTTTCGATGCGATAATCGGATACTTGCTTAAAACAGCTGTCCCATATTGGCGGCGGGGTTCACCTGGGTTAAGGGGTTCATTGTCCAGGTTTGCAGCATACGTATAATGCATATCCAAACGCTCAGCCAGCCATTTCGCCTGATCCTCAAAATTACTTCTTTCTGACCAGTGATTGTCCACTTCTTGGAGTCCGATAATGTCCGCACTGGAATCTTCAATTACCTTTGCAATTCGTTCTAAATCCAAAACGCGGTCTAGCCCCTCAGCATGATGAATATTGTAGGACATGACTTTGACATCGATTGCTGTCTCCTCCTCATCTATTGATTCATTCGCAAAAGATAAACTGTCTGGGGTTATGAAAAAAAGCAGGATTGTTAATAACCCAAAGTATTTCTTCAACATGATCACTCCTATGTACAGTATTTATTCATAAAGGAAATGTGGGGAGGTTCACTTGTTTTCCTTTGGATTGAAACGAAAGAACCGTCCCCTTGTTTCATTATCGAATTTCTAATATACGGTCGATTTCGCGGCCATACCCATCTACTTCTATATGGTCTTTGAAGATGCGGACAATGGAGTAAGAGTTGGTGTCAGCGGTTTCGACCATTCCTTGGAGGTTTATATAGTGAATGCCATTTTTAACTGCATAATTGCCGGCATGGTTGTGTCCGTTGAAGTAAGCAACGACATTTCCAGCGGCTTCGAGTTCTTTAATCACTTCTTCATCATTCCAAACATTATGCTCATTTTCAGGGTATACAGGCATATGTGAGAATACGATGACTTTTTCTTGTGCTCGTGCTGCTTTGTCAAGTACACCACGAAGCCACATTAGCTGCTCATTGCTGACTCCCCCATTCCAGGTTTGGGCATTGATTTCATTATTTTCTTTTAATGAATTGTACATGATTTGTGCTGCTTGATACTTTTCGGAACCTATTGGATTAGCATATAGACTGAGGTCATTTGTATCGAGCACTACAAAGCGCCAGTTCTTGTATTTAAAATCATAATATTGATTTGGCATATCGAGAAGGTCGATTACCTGGTCTGTTGTTACAGGAAAGTCGTGGTTGCCAAGCACATGGTATTTCGGGCTTTCAATGGTGTTGTAGATAGGAAGAATGGTTGAAAAGCTGGAAAGGTTACGGTCGATTAAATCACCCGTTTGAACGGTAAAATCCACATCTTCTCGGTTAAGTATTTGAGCAGCCTCCATCAGCTTCTCCACTGAACTCCTGTAGTAACGTGAACCATTCGTTTCACAGTCGCAATACTGAACATCCGGGACAAGTCCAAATTCCAGTTTTGGCTTTTCGTTACCATTGGCTGCCACTGGGCTAACTGCCGTAATGGCCATCCCAAGTGCTGCTGCCACAGTCAAGCATTTTAATTTGGTTCTAACTCTTTTTTTCTCTTCTTTACGATTAAACATAAAGATAGATTCTCCTTTCCTTTTTTTAGGTGATGCCATTTTTATAGTAGCTTATTAAAAAAAGGAATTTGATTAATTTACTGTATTTTTTAAATATTTTTATAAAATTTACAAGAGTGATAATAAAATTAAATATTGATTACATAAAAAAAGGGTGAAACGCAAGAACCGTCCCCCTGTTTCACTCCTTAACTGAACCAGCCGTAGAACCTTCAATCAGGCGCTTTTGAAAGATTAAATAGAAGATGGTAACAGGAATAAAGGACATGACGAGACCTGCATAAAGTGCTCCCCAGTCTGTATGATATTGTTGTACCATCATAATATTTGCTAATTTAAGCGGCAAGGTCTTAAACTGTTCTTCATTTATTAAAATTAGTGCGAGTATATATTCATTCCATATCCCAACAAAATTAAATATGGCTGCAGATATCAAACCTGGCTTCGCAAGCGGAAACATGACTTTCCAAAATAATGTAAACGGTCCACAACCGTCGATGATGGCCGCTTCTTCCAAAGAATGCGGAATATGATTAAAAAAAGCAATCAACATAAATATCGTAAAAGACAATGAGTAGGCAATATAAACCATAATTAAACCATGAAATGTATTCACTAAATTCAAATCGTTCATTAATAGGAACAATGGAGCCATTGCCAAAAATGTCGGCAACATTAATCCCATTAAAAAAGTGTTTTGAATGGCAACACGAAAACGAAATTTTTTTCTGCTTAATACATAAGCCGCCATTGCAGAAACAACGACTATTAACGTGACAGAAATCAATGTGACAATCACGCTGTTAATAAATCCCGTGCCAAACCCAGCCTCACTCCATGCCCTTATATAGTTATCAAAAGTAAACTGTTTAGGAAGCGATAAAGGCTCTAATAATATTTCTGCTGAAGATTTAACTGAGTTTGCAAAAACCCAAATGACCGGAGTGATGATTAGCATTGACACAATCACTAAAAAGAGATGATTCTGAATCATTTTAGCAGCTTTTTTCATCCTTCACTCCTCCTCGTTATCCTCAACGTGAGCAATGAAGCAAGTAGCGTGAGTACTAAAAATACAACCCCAATCGCAGATGCATAACCAAAGTTAAAATTTGTAAAGGCTTGTTCGTACATATATAGTGAGATTGGCTGAGTAGAGCGATTGGGTCCGCCGCCTGTTAATAATTGCGGCATCTCAAAAACTTTTAATGTATTAATTAAAGTAAAGATAATTACAACTTGTAAAATATCTTTGAGCATTGGCAGTGTAATATATATTGCCTTTTGCAGTTTGGAAGCTCCATCCATTTCAGCTGCTTCTAGAAGATCCTGAGGTATATTTAAAATTGCTGCTAAAATTAAAATGGTATAAAACCCTACCATGCTCCATACGTTAACAAACACAACACTGCCAAATGCCGTCTCTGTCCTCCCTAGCCATTCATTTGTCAGACTGTCTAATCCCGCCAAATCTAATAATCCATTTAACATCCCGCTTACCGGATTAAAGATGGTAGCCCATAGCAACGCAATGGCTACTCCAGGTAAAATATAAGGGAAGAATGTAATCGACCGATAGATATTAAACCATCTTGTTTTGATCAAGTGAGAAATAATTAAAGCAATAACGATTGATAAAATTAAAACTAGTGGAACCTGATATAATATATATTTTCCTGTAACCATAAAGGCATTAATAAAATTATCATCTTCCAGCATCCGTTTATAATTGTCAGTACCGATCCATGTTTTAGTTCCGATTCCGCGCCAATTATAAAAACTCATCCGAAGTGCGTTAAAAGATGGATAGATAACAAAAGTGATGTACAACAAAGAAGCCGGTAATAAAAACAGAACTATGAACCATCTTTCACCTTTGTTCCTCATTGTCCCACTACCTTTCAAAATAGAGAGGTCTAAGAACAGTTAGACCTCTCATTACTAACCCTAAAATCACCAGGAGATTTCAACCTTTTCGATATTCGAGTCATTTCTTGTTTGATCTGCGTATTCCTCAGCTTGCTTTACAAATTCTTCTGGTGTCATTTCACCTAACATGAGACTTTGATAAATATTAATAAGATTATTGGTCATTTCCGGATAAGAGTCATTAATGGCAGTTGGTGCATAAGAACCTCCAGCATCCGTTAAAACGTTTAGGGCACTTTTCAGTGCTTCGGATCCAATCGCATCATCTGTTCCTTTCACAACACTTGCGAGACCTTTCATTTTCACCATTTTTTCAACTTCTTGTTCACTAGATAAGTATTTTAAGAATTCAACCGTTTCTTTCTTGTTTTTGGACCCGCTCGGAATATACCAGGCTCCTCCCCAGCCAGTAGATACTGGTGCAAGCTGTTCGCCTTTACCTCCAGGGTAGGATGGCTGATTGAATGCCCTCAGTCTGAAATCCTCTGGAATCACATCCTTCATTTCTCCCTCTAACCAAGACCCTGCCATTACAAATAATGCTTTTCGTTGAAAAAATAGGGTTTGAGCTTCTGTATGAGAAAGACCGAATGTCCCGTCTAAAAATAGACCCTCTTCCACCATTCTTTGTGATTCTTTTGCTGCCTCCACAAATGCTTCGTGTTCCCAGGCACCTTCTTTTAAATTAAATGCATCAAGAATCACTTGTTTCCCGGCAATTCTTTCAACTAACGGTAAATAAATTCCGTTCCAGTAGTATCCCGGATATAATCCCGGCACTGCAAAAACAGCAATTCCCTGTTTTTCTGCTTCCTCTTTAAGGGTATATAAATCATCTTGAGTTTCGGGTAATTCCCATCCATTGTCTTCAAATAATTTTTCATCATACCACCAAATGTAACCTGGTGAGAAAATCGTAGGCAGCCCGTAAATTTCCCCCTCTTTTTTCAAATTGAATTGTTCAGTTTCAAATGTATCAAGCCATTTTTCAACGCTATCATAGGCATTGTTTTGTAGATACTCATCTAATGGCTCAATCATTCCTTCGTTGATTACTCCCTGAATATCGAAGCTTGGACCAGGATTTACTAAATCAGGTACATCATCTGACAAAAATCTTGTTTGTAATTGTGTATGAATATCAGGACTAGACGTAACTTTTATTTCTACATCACCGTTTAAATCCATATAGCTTTTTGCTGACTCTTTCACCCATTCAGAACCAAATCCACCTTCAAACATCATCACTTCAATCTCTACTTTTTGGTTACCATCTTCATTACTAATAGAGCTGCAGCCCGCAACTAGAAAAATAGAAGTTAAAAGGACGAAAAACTTTTTCATAAATTGCCCCCGCTTTCTAAAATTAAGATCGTCTTGTTATATGTATGTATAATTCGAAATTACCTGTAATATTTCGTTTTAATAGAAAACTAGACTTTATTCCTATTTCCTGTGAAACGGAGGGACGGTTCTCTTGTTTCACTTGGATTGGAAACGTAAGAACCGTCTTCTTGTTCCGCTTGTTCCGCCCTTAAGTGAAACGCAAGAACCGTCCCCATGTTTCCATGTTTCTGCCCATGTTTCTGTAGATGAGTTGTTTTGGATAGAAGAGTAAGGAGGGGAAATGATGCAAATAAACCTATTTACAATTATCATTGCATCGCTAAGTATTTTTGGAATTGTGCATTTACTAACTGGTGATTTACAATGGGGGATTTTAGCAGCACTTGCAATTGGTGTAGCTGGCCTAAAATGGATCAGAGTGAAAAAGAAAGAGACAAATGATGAAATTGAGTACGATGAAAGGGTAAATCATAATATTAACTATGTACAATTCAGATTTTTTCGGTAGCTAATTTACTTTTACTGCTTTATTTATTAATAGCCGAACTGATTCTGGAACGCCAAACCATTCCAGTAAACTACCTGATTTTATATTTAGGTGCCACTTTCTATATTGCCTACTTTATTGATCCGGCAATTGTGAAACGGAGATAAACTTTTGTATGAAATTTTTATTATTTGGGAGGTACTCCGTATGAATCAGCATTTTATTGTGATCGGAGCTCTTCTATTAGTACTTGCTTATTTAATTGGGTATAAAAAACAGACATGGTTACTATCTAGCTTTAATTATAAACGTGTGAAAGATCAAAAAAAAATTAGCCAGTTTAGTAGGTTCTTATAATTTAGCAGCAGGCATTGTTTTTATAGCCTGTTTCTTCATTGATAATCCCGATGTAGAAATTTTATTGTCTGTATTTCTGATCGGATTTGTTGTTTTGCTGGTGTACGTTAATACGAAGATGGTCGAATAAGTTACAGGAAAAAGATCAGGAGTATACACACCTGATCTTTTATATGGTCCGCTATTTACTCTTTAAACAGAATTGGAAGAATGAAACACAAGAACCGTCCCCCTGTTTCACCACACTTCTCCAGCAATCTGGATGACGTGGCGGATTTTTGCCCATTGTTCTTCCTCTGTAAGGACGTTGCCTTCCTCGGTTGAAGCAAAGCCGCATTGTGGGCTGAGACATAGCTGATTCTTAGGGACATATTGAGATGCCTCTTCAATTCGCTTCTTTATATTATCTACTGGTTCTAAATCAGCAAATTTTGATGTGATTAAACCTAGTACAATATAAAGATCGTCGCGTTTTACGTAACGAAGCGGTTCAAATCCGCCTGAACGGTCATCATCATACTCAAGGAATAGCCCGTCTACCTTAAGTTCACCGAAGATTGTTTCTGCAGCACCATCATAAGGACCAGTAGCCGAATAAGTAGAGCGGAAATTACCGCGGCAAATATGCATTGTGATCAACATGTCTTCTGGCCGGTCCTTAATTGATTCGTTAATAGCTTTAGCAAATAATTGTTTCAGCTGTTCCGGTTCCTGTCCCCGTTCACGAATCATTTGCACACCTTGTTCGGAGAGAAATACAGCCCATGATGTATCATCAAGCTGCAAATATCTGCACCCTGCATCATAGAATGCTTGAATTGCCTTTTTATAAGCCTTTGTTAAATCAGCTAACAGCAATTCCTCATTTGGATAGATTTCTTTATCAATATTACCTCTATAGAAAAGCATATTAGGGCTTGGAATGGTCATTTTCGCAATATGCTGATTTCCAACAATGGAATGTAAGAATTTAAAATCCTCGAGCATTGGATGATTGTCAAAATCGATTTTCCCCACTACACGAATTGAGTGAGCCTTTGTAACAGCCCCATGAAATTGAATTCCCTGTTCTGCTTCATAGCCTTCGACACCCACCAGGTTTTCTAAAAAGTCAAAGTGCCAGTAAGCTCTTCTGAACTCACCATCTGTAATGGAGTAAAGCCCAGCAGCCTTTTGCTTTTCAACTAATTTAATGATTTCCTCATTTTCAATCTGGCGAAGCTGCTCTGCTGTAATCTCTCCCTTTTCCTTTTGCAGGCGAGCTTGCTTAATTCTGTCTGGTCTTAAAAAACTTCCAACATGATCAGCTTTGAATGGCGCTTTTACTGTCTTTGTCTCTGTCATTACGATCTTCTCCCTACTTTCATTTTTTCGAGGATTCAGAATAAAAAAAGTCTCTTCATAAGAAGAGACCATTTTGATATATCAGTCATCCTCTTATCTTTCAGGTTCTATAAACCTGCAGGAATTAGCACCTTGTCAAAATTGACAGGTTGCTGAGGTGTCATCGGGCCTTACCCTCAACCTCTCTTGATAAGAATCCATATTTAATTCAAAACCATTTGTCTGTAATACTACCAATTTTATAATCAAAAAGAAAGAGCTTTTTCAAAAATTTTTACTTTTTGTAAAAAACGACAAAACTCTAGACGTGCCTGTCACGCTCCTACTTTTCTCCACTTGCATTTTGTAATTAATTCGTTTATGGTATTAAACATAGTTCAGTGAAATTTGAATATTGGTTCTTATCCAGAGAGACGTAGGGACTGGCCCGAAGATGTCTCAGCAACCACCCTAAAGTTAGGGCAAGGTGCTAATTCCAGTAGGCAAAATGCTGCCTAGAAGATAAGAGGTATTTAACCATAACAATATGGACCTTTCATCTTCGAAAGGTCCTTATTTTTTTGCTTTAATCCAGTAAATGATTACTGAACTAAATTTGCAGATTAATAGAGTCTGCTTAAGGAACCATTGATACAAGGAGATGACTACAGATGAAATATGGATTCTGGCTGCCGATTTTTGGAGGATGGCTTCGAAATGTGGACGATGAGCAAATGCCACCTACCTTTAACTATGCTAAAAAAGTTATACAATCTGCAGAAAATTGGGGTTATGATACAACCTTAATCGCAGAGCTATACCTTAATGATATAAAAGGACCGGAGCACGATTCACTTGAGGCTTGGTCTACTGCTGCTGCTTTAGCAGCTGTTACGCATAAAATTGAAATTATGACTGCGATTCGCCCTGGTTTTCATAATCCTGCTGTGACTGCGAAAATGGCTGCAAATATTGACCGGATCAGTAATGGACGCTTTACTCTTAATGTTGTGTCAGCCTGGTGGGAAGAGGAAGCCCGTCAATATGGCGGTATTTTTACAGAACACGATGAACGCTACGATCGGACAGAAGAGTTTGTTGAAGTTTTAAAAGGGCTATGGACAGAAGATGTCTTCAGTTATGAAGGAAAATATTATTCTCTTAAAAATACTCATCTTTTCCCTAAACCGGTGCAGCGCCCGAATCCGATTCTTTACGCAGGCGGAGAAAGCCCTCGCGGAAAAGAGGCAATTGTCAATAACTGCGATGCTTACGTCATGCATGGAGGTACAGTGGACGAAGTAAAACAAAAGATTAACGATATGAAAAAGCGCCGTGAAGAAGCTGGCAAAGAGCCTTTTAGCTCTTTTGGCATGGCTGCCTATATCGTCTGCCGAGATACAGAAGCAGAAGCCGGGCAAGAGCTGGCGAGGATCACGAATGTAAAAGAATCGAGCGGTTATGCAGGATATAAGGATTTTGTCGGGAAATCCCAGCTCGAACAGCAAGTTAAACTATATGATTACTCTGTTTCTAACCGCGGATTACGTCCTCAGTTAATTGGTACGCCTGAACAAATCGCAGAACGAATTCTTGCGTATGAAGAGGCTGGGGTTGACCTACTGTTACTTCAATTTTCTCCGCAATTAGAAGAAATGGAGCGTTTTTCAAGAGATGTCATGCCGCTAGTTAAGAGTCTAAGAGCGAAACAAACTACAATTTAAAGAGAAGAGGGATTGAGATGAGCAAAATTTATGTTCTTCACGAAAACCAAGAATGGACGGATCACCTGGTTAAAAGATTAGAAGAATTAGAGTTGCCCTTTGAACAATGGTTTTTGGATGAAGGCGTGATTGATTTATCGCAAGAGCCTCCTGAAGGAGTTTTTTATAGTCGAATGAGTGCGTCTTCACACACGCGGAATCACCGCTTCGCTCCAGAAATGACTGAATCTGTCCTTGCATGGCTCGAAAGACATGGACGAAGAGTTATCAATGGCACGCGCGCCTTGAGACTGGAAGTTAGCAAAGTTAATCAATACATGGCATTGAATCAAGCCGGAATTCGTACACCTAAAACGATTGCTGCGGTTGGGAAAGATAAAATTATCGAAGCAGCCCGTAAACTGGGCAGCCCTTCCTTCATCACAAAACATAACCGGGCTGGTAAAGGGCTAGGTGTTCAGTTATTCCATACGATTGATGCGCTGCAAGAGTATGTTTACGGATCTAGTTTTGAATTGCCGGTTGACGGTATTACGCTAATTCAGGAGTACATCCAATCCCCAGACTCATCTATTACACGCTGCGAATTTGTCGGCGGAAAATTTATGTACGCAGTCAGAGTCGATACATCTGAGGGATTTGAACTGTGCCCCGCTGATGCTTGTCAAATCAATGGCTTATTCTGCCCTGTTGGGGAGCAAGAGGAACAGCCAAAATTTGCAATCATCGAAGACTTCAATGAAGATTTTATTAAAGATTATCAACGATGTTTAAAAGAAAACAAAGTCGAAGTAGCAGGGATTGAATTTATCCGTGACAAAAACGGCGCCGTTTACACGTACGATATTAATACCAACACGAACTATAATTCTGATGCCGAAGCAAAAGCTGGGAAATACGGCATGCTTGAAGTAGCCAGATTTCTTGGGGACGAGTTGAAAAAGCTGGAGGACAGTAAGACAGCTAAAACTGTATAGAAAAGTAAAAAGCCCTTTCAACTGAATGGTTGAGAGGGTTTTTTATGGAATTAACAAATATTTGATTAGTCGTATATATACGGGTCCTTTATAGCATTTTTTCTATAACGGCGCCTGCTGTAAGTTCTTTATTTATGGCGGATTCTTTGTAGGTGCGTTTGAAGTATTCTGCATAGAGCAGGTCTAACAGATAGAGCTGCGATATTTTGGCAGAAAGGCTCCCTCCTTGGAGGGGTCCTTCGTTTGCACCACATAGCAAAGTAATATCTGAGTAATTAGATAATGGTGATTTGGCAAAACGGGTGATCGAGATTACGTTAGCCCCGCGTTCCTTTGCCATTTTAGCTACGGCAATTGTATCCTTGGTAGAGCCCGAATATGAAATCACCACCGCTACATCCTTCTCCGTCATTAACGATGCTGACATAATTTGAAGATGTGAATCAATTGCACACTCCGTTTTGTTTATGATTCTCATAAACTTATTTTTCGCTTCCATCGCTGTCATTAAAGATGCCCCGACACCAAAGAAGTGAATTCTTTCCGCTTCAATTAAATAATTAATCGCCTTTGAAAGATCGCCTTCATTTATATTATTGTAAGTTTCGGTTAACGCATTAATGTTAGTCGAAAGGATTTTTGATGAAAGCTCTGGGATCGTATCATCTAATGTAATTTGTCCGGATAGCTGCGGTGTTTCATTTTCAAGCGAGATACTATGAGCCAGTACAATTTTAAACTCTTGGTATCCTTTTAAATTCATTGTTTTACAGAATCTAAAAATACTCGATTCCCCCACCTGACAAGCATCTGCCAGATCGGTAATAGACATATAAATCACATCTTTTATGTGCTCAAGCACATAATCAGCGACTTTCTTTTCCGTATTTGTAAATGATTGATATCTTGAATGAATCAGTGTAAAAATATCGGTATTCGCCATATAAGAGCTCCTTTAATTACTACTTCTTACATGAAGGGATACTGCGCCAAGAACACCTGCTTTGTTTCCTAGAGAAGCCTTCATTATCTTTACATTAGAAAAACTTTTCATGATCAGATGATTTACTTGATTGGAAACCTTTTTAACCAGTTGATCCTGCTCCATAACCCCGCCGCCAATAATAACGGCTTGAGGATTAAAAATATGAATTAAAGATGCAAGACCTATTGCGACTTCATACACCCAATCATGTACAATATGTTCTAACTGAGAGTCCCCTTGTTCTAAACGATTAAAAATAGCTCTCCCATTATTGAAGTTAGCATTTATTTCTTTCGCTTTCTTTACTAACGCAGTTGTTGAGGCATATGTTTCATAACAGCCGAAACTGCCACAGCTACAAGGATTCCCGTCTGGGCGGGTAATGATATGCCCAAATTCAGCGGAAATACCATCTGCCCCCTTAAATATTTTTGAATCAATCACAATGGCACCGCCAATTCCCGTACCATAGGTTAAGCAAAGAAAATGGTTCAATCCTTGACCGGCACCAAAGAACATTTCACCTAGAGCTGCTGCATTGACATCGTTTTCTAGTTGAACGGGCACCAGAAACTCCTGTTCTAAAATTTCCTTTAGTCGCATCCCGGTATAATTCGGTATATTCTCATTCGCATACACTATATACCCTTCTTTACTGTTTACCTGCCCGGCTGTACTGATCCCAATTGCATCATACCCATGGAAGCTTGAAATGATTTGAATTAGCTTTTTAACTAAATACCTTCCGCCTTTATGACTCTCCGTTTCAAACTCTTTAAAGTCTGCAATGTTCCCCTTTTCATCTGAAAGACATACTTTTATGGATGTACCGCCAATATCTGCTGCTAAAATTTTCATTTTTTTCCTCTTTTACGTATTATACTTAATTGACTATTTTTCCTGCAAAAACTTTAGAAGAAGGCGGAACTCTACTCATCTCTTTTTAATGAATCGCTTTAATAAATCTTTTCGTAATCTCCATCGGCCTTGTAATAGCAGTCCCGACAACAGCAGTATGAACTCCCAGCTGAATCACGCGCTTCAGTTCATCAGGTGTCCATATTCCGCCTTCTGCAATAACGGGAATATCAATAGCTTTTACTAGCCGCTCGATTAATTTAAAATCAGGTAAACTTCTTCCTGCCGTATAGTCTGTATAGCCACTTAAGGTCGTGCCTACACAATCAAACCCAAGCCTGTAAGCTTCTATTGCCTCTTCATACGTAGAGCAATCTGCCATAAATATTTGATCTGGATATTTTTGCTTGATGACAGGAAAAATTTCGCTGATAGTCGTTCCGTCTGGTCTGATTCTTTTAGTCGCATCTAATGCAATCATATCAACTCTTTCCTTATATAAAAGGTCAATCTCCTTTAAAGTGGGGGTAATGAAGACATCAGAGCCTTCATAAACCGCCTTAATGATTCCGATAATCGGCAAATTGACAGTTGCCTTAATTTCCTTTATATCTTCAACACTATTGGCTCTTATTCCTTTAGCTCCGCCAAGCATAGCCGCATAAGCCATTTTGGCCATAATTTTGGGGCTATGCAGCGGCTCTTCCGGTAAGGCCTGGCATGAGACAATAAGTTGTCCTTCTAAGTCTTGAAAAATTTTCTCTTTGCTGCTCACATGCACACATCTCCTAAAGAAAACTTGGCAAGCGCTATAGGCACGGCGTAGACGATTGCATGCCCGCACTTATCACGCTCGTTACGCCACGTCCAGATGTCTTGCTAGACTAGGCCATCCTGGCCGTCGTACTTTACTCCTAAAAATTTTGACTACGACGTATTTGCTTCATTGCTAAAATTTTATACTTAAAGTGGAACATTAATTGTTTATCCCTTCTCGGCTCCAATTGTAATACCTTTTGTGAAGTATTTTTGGAACATCATAAAGATTACTAGCATTGGGATGGCGGCTACAGTAGCACCTGCCATTTTATATGCAAAGTTTGGATTTAAATCCTGCATTAAGGTTGCAATCCCAACCATTAATGTTTTGGACTCTTCAGTTTGACCGACAACTAATTGCCAGAGGTAGTCATTCCATACAGTTACAAAGTTTAAAATAAATAGGGCGCCAATTCCCGGCTTGACCATCGGAAGCATAATCGTAAAGAATGTTTTAAACTCACTTGCTCCGTCCATTCTCGCTGCTTCCCGCAAAGAATCTGGAATGGTATCAAAGAATCCTTTTAGCAGAAAGACACCAAAAGCGGTAGCCACATTCGGCCAAATCATACCATTTAGCGTATTGACCATGCCGAAATCTTGAATAATCCTAAACAATGGAACAATCATAACCTCTTTTGGGATCATCAGACTGGAAATAAAGATTACAAATATAATATTTTTCCCTTTAAATTGCAGCTTTGAAAATGCATATGCTGCTAAAGAACTGACAGCAACAACCGCAATGGTTGTAACTAGCGATACAATGATACTATTCATAGCCCAGCGGAATGCAGGCTGGTTGTTAAAGACATCGATATAGTTGCTAAGTGTAAAGGTTTCAGGAAACCAGTCAGGAGGCATTTTTACGACATCTGAGCTGTTTTTAAAGGAACTCGTAATCAGCCAATATAGAGGGAATAGACTCAACAAGGCAAAGAATATAACTACGATGTTAGATATTGTATCAAGCTTTTCTCTTTTTGGTCCGTTCTTTGTTTTTTTCATTTCTATCACCTCTACTCTTTCTTGAACATGGCTCTTAACTGCGGAATAGATAAGAACAATGTAATGACAAACATGATGACTCCGACAGCAGAAGCTACTCCAAGCTGATTGTACTTAAACGCATTATTATATAGGTAATACATAAGAGTAGTAGAAGCGTTATTTGGTCCACCACCCGTTAGTAACTGAATCACGACGAATATTTTTAAAACAGCAATTATATTGATTATAATAATGTAGATTGTGGTTGGTTTTACGGAAGGGATTAAGATTTTATAAATGACTTGAAGTCTGCTTGCCCCATCCACCTCAGCTGCCTCTAGTTGTTCTCTTGGGACACCAATCATGGAAGCAATATATAGGATGATTGCCTGACCGACGTTTATAGCAAACGTAATAAAAATAACAACAGGCAGAACGGTCTTTGTATCTCCGAGAAGATTGATTTCTGAACCCGAAAACTCTCTTACAAAATAAGAAATCAAACCGTTGGCCGGGTTTAGCAAGAAACTCCACACCATACTCATGACGACCATGGAGACCATAACTGGAATATAGTAACTTCCTCTAATAAAAGAAACGTATTTTGCATTTTTATCAAAGACTGCAGAAGCTACAAACAAGGCAAAAACGACCGTTAAGAAAACAATCGCAATAACGAAAATAACCGTATTAATGGTAGATTTTATAAATACATCGTCACTAAATAATCTTTTATAGTTCTCAAATCCTATGAAGGTTTGACTCTGGTAATTAATTTTGTATAGGCTTAACCGGATCCCTTCAAAGATAGGATAAACAAGGAAAACTATAAACAGAAGCATTTGAGGAGCAATAAACAGATAGCCCGTGATGTTTTCTTTTAATGAATGTTTATTGTTTTTCATAGTATCCTTTACCTTTCTAGAGACTGACCTATAAAGGGTCTGACCTCATCAATAGGTCAGACCCCTTTAAATCTTTGAGGCCAGTGTCTTTTTGGTTTTTTTACCTAGTTAAGCTATTGATTGAAGAGAACAGAGTCCTGTTTAGCTGTTTCAATTACTTCGTTCCCTTTTTCTTGGTAAGCTTTTACAACCTGTTCAGGTGTTTTATCACCAATGTAAAGGGCTTGAAGTTCAGGGTATAGAACTTGTCTTAATTGGTTGTATCCTGGTACGTTGCCAGTGAAGTTAAACAAGTACTCGGAGTTGGCATCATAAGCAGCGAATAAAGGCTTTTCATCCTTAAATTCTTCAGCTACAGATGAACGAACCGGTACACCATTTTTAGAAGCTTTTACTAACTCAGGATCAGTTGAGAAGAACTTCACGAAGTCCTTCGCTACTTTCATTCTTGTTTCGTCCCCTGTATTAAACAATGCAGCACCTGTTACATAAGTAAAGGTTAATGGATCTCCGCTTGCTGATGGAATGTTCGCAAGTCTTGCATCAAATTTAGGTGCTTTACCGCTTTCCATGTCAGCTAAAGCATTATTATAAAGAACAGAGTTTGTAAAGCTGATAGCTAGTTGTTGGTTTTGGAACATTGCGTTTGCATCATTAGATGATACAGATTCTGCTCCGGGGTTTGTTAAACCAGCATCGTTAATTTTTTGCAGCCATTCAACGGCTTTTACGCCATTTTCGTCATCTAGAATGATGTTTCCGTTTTCATCGAAGAATTCATTTCCAAACATTCTTAAATATGCAAGGTTCCAAGTATCACCTTGGTTGTTCAGCGCATAAAGCGCCATTGGATAAGCATTTGGATATTGATCTTCTGGCAAGTCAGACTTTAAAGTATTTAAAATTTCTTCAAATTCTTCTAGTGTCCAAGTTTTAATCTCAGTCGGCTCACCAAGGTACTCTTCTAGCCCCGCTGCTTTAAACATGTCTACGTTATACACTAAAGTTCCTGGCATATGGGAAAATGGATAGAAATAAATATCTTCCCCAAAAGTAACGGTATCCCAATAGTTTTGCGGAATGTCTTGTTTTGCTTCTTCATCAACAATGTCATTTATTGGTACTAATGCACCACGATGTGCATAGTCACCCATTGCAAATACACTTTCGAAGAAAATATCTGGAGGAGTTCCGCCATTTAAATTAACATTTAAAAGTTCATCCCTTTGATCTCCAGCTACAACCTGTACATTTACTTTTACATCATGCTCATTATATTGTTCTGAAAACTTTTCAGCTGCATACTTGAAGAAACTATCATAATCAGCTCCTTCTTCACTTGCATCAAATACACCTTTCCATTGTGGTGTCAGCCAAAGTGAAATCTCAACTGCTTCTCCATTATCGCTATCAGCTTCTTCTGCGTTCGAACATGCTGCCAGCGCCGAAATCACAAGCATTAAGCATAAAAACAAACCGAAAAAACGCTTTTTGAACATGTAATTTTTCCCCCTCCATCATTGTGGTAAAATTTCTTTTATTTTATTGAAGACAAGCTTTGATAAAAGCTCGTGGCCTTCCTCATCTAAATGCATAAAATCTATCTCATTCATTGGAACAATCCAGGTTGTATCCAAAAAATTTATTTCTTCAGTTTCGAGGATTTCCTTTAATATCTTAGGCAGTTCCTCTGATTTCACATCACACTCTCTTCCCATTGACTTTCCGACAGGAGTATTGATGTACTCTTTTCCAATTGGAGGAGGTGCGATCACAAGCACCTTTGGAAATGTCCCTTTTTCACCCGATGGTGTATGTTTTGCCTTTAAGGCAAGTCTTGTAATCCCTTGCGCAATGTTATAAGAAGTTAAGGTAAATCTCTCTTTTGTGTCATTTGTTCCAAGCATGATAATAACCAGCTCAAGCGGCGCATGACTCATTAAACAAGGGTGGATATATGTAAGTCCGTTTAACCCTTCAAATAAAGGATCATCAACGACACTCGTTCTCCCAGACAGTCCTTCTTCAATGATTTGAAAGCTATCCCCCAGAAGTGCGGCTAAACGCCCTGTCCAGCGAACCTCTTCTGGGAACCTCTCCCCGGTTCTTGCATCATAGCCCCATGTATTTGAATCTCCAAAACACAAAATTCTTTTTTTCATGTTCTCAACCTTGATAGTTTGAAATCGCCTTGTCAATTTGAGCGGCAATTTCTTGAACTCTTTCAAAATCATCTTCCGAAACTGCTTCAAGTGGAGGTCTAACAGAACCAATATTGACCCCTCGCAGTTTTAGAACCTCTTTTAAACAAGAGTACATGGAACCATTCAGCGAACATAGGGCAATAATAATGTCATTAATATCTCTTTGAATCCTTCTTGCCTGTTCGAAATTTCCGCTTGAAACAAACCTGTCCGCTAATAGGAACAGCTCTGGCATTACACCGTAAGTTCCGCCAATCCCGCTGTCAGCCCCTATTAATCTTCCAGCAACATATTGCTCATCTGGTCCATTAAATACGATAAAATCCTCACTAGCTGCCGCCTTAAATCTCTCAATATCTAAAACTGGCATGGAAGAGTTTTTAACCCCTATCACCTTTTTGTTTTTTAATAGCCTTTGAAAAAGACTGAGAGATAACTGGTAACCGGTAGTTTGCGGAATGTTGTAAATAATAAAAGGCAAGTCTGTAGAATCCATAATCTCTGACCAGTAGTTGTAAATGGAGCTCTCAGGAAGTTTAAAGTAGATGGGAGGAATCGCAGACAATGCGTCATACCCTAGTTCTGCTGCATATTTGGCTAAAGTAATACTATCTCTTGTTGAAGGAGCACCGACATGGGCAATTAATGTGATCTTTCCTTGAAGCGCTTCTGCTACATACTTTAAGGTTGCTTTTCTTTCTTCAAGGTTCTGGTAGATACACTCTCCAGAGCTTCCCCCAACGTAGAGGCCTTGAACACCTTTATTATGTAAGTAGTTACACAGATCTTTTGTTCTCGCCTCCGATACTTCCCCGTCGTCATCGTAGCAAGCATAAAAGGCAGGAAATATTCCTTTAAATTTTTCTAGATTCATATAGTCTTCCCCCACCGCAGTTAATGTTAGCGTTTACACTTTATATGTATCACATCAAGCTGTTGTTTGTAAATAATTTTCTCTATTTTTAGATATTTAGAAAAAAATTTTCATTATTTTTTTCCGCTCAAACTCAGAGAAACGTTGATATAACAGGATTTATTTAGGATTACAATACCTCTAGACTAGGATAATAGTCCCGTTGACTGGTAATTTTCAGAATGTTACTATTCTTTGGAAATTATTTTCAATCGGGAAAGGAGCGTGAGACCGGAGATCTGTCGGCCAGCAGACTTACAAAACATCATTGTTTCGTACATAAAGATACATTTTGCAAGCTAAAATGAATGCGCTTACTTTTTTAAGCGTGATTAAAGGAGGAAACCTTTATGTTGAAAAGATGTTTGATACCATTGCTTTCTGCTATCTTAGTCATTTCACTCTTTGCCCCTGCATCACTGGCTAAAGACTCGAAGGCAGTTCCAGAACCAATCATCCGTGTTGAAAATCAGCAAATCAAAGACGGTTACTACACAAATCTGAATGATAGAGTAGAAGAGTTAAAGAATTTAGACGAAGGTACAATTATTGTCCGATTTCGGCATACAGGCTCAGGCTATATGTCTTTATTTTCTTTAAGCAACAAAAATCTCCCGGATGGGCATTTTCATTTGTATGTCTCTCCCTCCTCAATCGGAAGTGAAAATCGCTTTGAAAAACCAGGGGAACCAAAAACGAATACACATATAAGTGCTTCTATTCCTATTGAAAAAGAAAAAATTTATACGGTTGCCATGGTCGTTGATCAGGAAAAAGGCTATAAATTTTATGTGAATGGGGAATTAGTTAAAGAGGATACACAGTCACCGAGAAAATTTCTAAGTAATATTTATCAGCCTAATAGCTCTCAGCTCGGCCGGACTGAAAGAGCCGGCAATCGTAATCAATATTTATTCAGCGGAGATATTGTTTTCGCTGAGATTTATGCTGAGCCATTAGCAGATGATTATTTAATTCAAATAACGGAGGAAACAAAAGCAGCATCATTAGAAAATCCGATGCCAGATAACGTTTATGTAACAGATCCTTACCCTGTTTTCTATCCTGGATTTATGGATTCCAGCAATTATCGGATTCCAGCTTTATATTATACAAAACAGGGAACCCTGCTAGCCGGCATCGACAAACGGGTAGAAAGCGGGGCTGACTCACCTAACAATATTGATGCTGTGGTACGAAGAAGCTTTGATCAGGGGGACACTTGGGAAGCTGAAGGCATCGTTATAAATGATTACCCAGATCAGGCTTCCAATATTGATCTCTCCTTTCTGCAGGATGAATCAACAGAGCGAATTTTTGCCTTAGTGGACGGCTTTCCTCATGGCGCCGGGTTAATGGGCGGATTTGGCACAAACGCGTATAAAGGAACTGGTTTTAAAACGATTGACGGAAAAAGCTTTATGTATCTTCTCGATTCAGAGCAAAATGAATACACAATCAGAGAAGATGGGATCGTCTATGATGCTTCCGGGAATATCACTCCATACACAGTAGACCAAGACCGTAACCTCTATGAAAATGGTGTGAAAATTAACAATATCTTTAGCAAAACTTCTCCATTAAAGCCTTTTAAAACATCCTATCTTGAGCTTTACTATAGTGATGACGAAGGCAAAACATGGACAGGTCCAATTGATTTAAACCCTGCCGTAAAAGAGGATTGGATGATCTTTTTAGGAGTCGGTCCAGGCAATGGCATTCAAATCAAAGAAGGGCCGCATGCAGGCAGACTTGTTTTCCCTGTTTACTTTTTAAATGAATATAACCGCCAGGCGAGCGCTGTTATTTATAGTGACGACAACGGATTAACATGGCATCGGAGCGAATCGCCAAATGAAGGCAGATTAGTTGGCAATGGGGAAACGATTGATGAAAGGTATTTTACAGATTACTCCCTTGAAATTACCGAAGCGCAAGCGGTGGAAATGCCTAATGGCCAGCTAAAACTATTTATGCGCAACCATTCCGGATATGCTCAGATTGCTACAAGCTTTGATGGCGGAGAAACCTGGGATGCTGAAGTGATCACTGAACAAGCCCTGGTTGCTCCTTACAGCCAAATGTCTGCGATTCGGTACAACGGTCAAATTGACGGAAAAGAAGCAGTGATTTTCTCAAGTGCCAATCACCCGACAAGCCGGATTAATGGCACCGTAAGAATTGGTATAATTAATCAGGACGGCAACCATGATAATGGTGAGCCGAGATATGTGTTTGACTGGAAATATCAGCAACTGGTTAAAGAAGGGACCTATGGTTATTCAAGCCTGACTAATTTGGATGATGGGCTCATTGGTTTGTTTTATGAAGGAACAGCTAATACAGTGATGGATTTTATCAAATTTAATACCGATTACCTTAAGTGGGAAAGGATACGTGAAGCACCTTCCCCTCAACTACTTTCAGCTAAATTAGAAGAAAAAAGACCGAATGTTTACCGCCCTGGTGAGCAGATCCGTGTCACTGTTCAATTTGATGATTATGTTATGTTGATCGGGAATAAACAGTTGCATGGAACAGTTAATGGAGGAAATATTGATTTTCATTTAGTTGAACAAATTGATCATGAGACCTTCATTTTCGAAGGGACTATCCCTCAGTTGCTGCCAAGAACCTATGAAATCGAAGTTACATTAGATCCTAATCTAAGAATTTTTAATGTGTATGGTAAACCGTTTACCGATCATGAAACCAGGAAAGCTCTACTCACCGAGAATATCCACATCGCAGCGCCCAAACCACTCTAATAGATAAAGCATTTCATAAAGTGTTACTTGAAAAGCACGTTTCATTGCTCTTCTAGTAACACTTTTTTGTGCGTGCTATTAATAGCAGTTATTGTCGACAATCTAAGAGGCTAGCCTGTCACTCTCCGAAAGCGTTTTCGACAAATTTCGGGTGGTGACAGGCACTTTTTCTCTTGCTTTTTGTATATTCATTCTATATATTGTATATACATGCAATTACATATACTTAGGAGATGGCATCATGAAGGTTGTTACGGGGCCTGGACAGTATGTTCGAGAGGCGAATGTGCTTGAGAAAATCGGGCTGTATGTAAAGGAATTTGGACAATCCGCTTTATTAATTGGCGGAGAAACCGCTTTGTCTGTTGCAAAGCCAAAAATTATTAAAAGTCTAGAGACGAACGAGCTCCCCCTCCTCGAACCAATCCCTTTTAGCGGTGAGTGTTCATGGAGTGAAATCAATAGATTAGTAGAAATAGTACACAAGTTCAAGCCCGATGTTCTGATTGGTATTGGCGGCGGGAAAGCTTTAGATACAGTAAAAGCTGTTGCTTATGCAGTAAAGCTTCCTTTAATTGCAGTTCCTACGATTGCTGCAACCTGTGCTGCCGCGACTCCAATTTCCATTCTTTACTATGACGAGGGAATCTTTATTGAAATCAGCCGTAAAGCGAAAGCACCCAATGTGGTCCTTGTCGATATGGAAATCATTCAATCGGCTCCTTACCGCTTTTTGGTTGCGGGCATCGGCGATACGTTAGCAAAATGGTTTGAATCAAGGGCATCTGTGCAAAAAGTAAAGCCCAATGCACGAAACCAAAGTGCAGTAAGGCTCGCTAACGGAATCTTTCAATTACTTTTAGAAGAGGGGGAAGCAGCAATTGAAGCTGTTAAGCAAGGAACGGAAAATTCCTCCCTTGAAGATGTAGTCGATAGCATTATTCTCATAAGCGGAAGCGTTAGCGGTTATGGCGGCGATGACTGCCGAACTGCAGCTGCCCACGCGATTTATTCCGGATTAACGATTTTCCCTGAAGTCCACGATACGTACCACGGTGAAATAGTGGCTTACGGAATTTTGGCACAGCTATGTCTTGAAGAAAAACCGATAAAAGAGATTACGGATCTTATTTCTTTTTACCAAAAAGTTAAATTGCCTTATCAGCTATTACAAATGGGTATTCAAACCCTTTCACCCGAACAGTGGAAGCAGCTAGGTGAAGTATCTGTCACAATCGAAGATATGGCGAATATGCCATTTGTGGTGACCCCTTCCATGGTTATAAAAGCAATTCAGCAAGTTGAGGAAATTGGGAAGTTGGTGAACGTACAGTGAAGATTGAACAATTAGTGCGAGAGGTGTATCCCAATCTCATGCCTTATACATCAAAGCTGGCAGACCTCCCAGTGGAAGAGATAAAGAAAGTTTTGGGAAAAGAAAGAGTTTTTAAACTATCATTTAATGAAAATCCATTAGGACCTTCACCTAAAGCAATCGAAGCCATGCAACAGGCGATCCGAAAATTGAATCTATATCCGAGTTCAACCGGAGCTCTCGTTCAGCAAAAGATTGCCGAAATGGAAGAAGTGTTACCAGAAAACATCATTTTATCCAATGGAGCCGATGAAATGATCACAATGGTAGCTCAAACCTATCTCGATCCAGGGGATGAAGTGATTATCCCGGAAGTCACCTTTGTTCAATACTTTGCCTCTGCTCATTTGATGGGTGCAAAACCTGTGCTTGCCC
This sequence comes from Bacillus oleivorans, assembly GCF_900207585.1. Taxonomy (GTDB): domain Bacteria; phylum Bacillota; class Bacilli; order Bacillales; family JC228; genus Bacillus_BF; species Bacillus_BF oleivorans. The sequence continues at coordinate 273,767 of NZ_OAOP01000004.1, forward strand.
CGATGAAAGAGGATTTAGGGATTGATTTGCAAGCGATTTTAGATCGAATCACAACCAAAACGAAGCTAATTTGCCTTTGTAATCCAAATAATCCAACCGGTGCAGTTATTCGAAAGCAGGAGCTTGTCTCCTTTTTCCAGCAGCTTCCGGATCATGTGATTGTGGTGATTGATGAGGCTTATCATGAGTATGCAGGCGGACCTGAGTACTTCTCTTCCATTCCGTTTGTGAAAGAAAATTATCCTGTGTTTGTGATAAGAACTTTCTCTAAAATCTATTCAATGGCGGCAGCTAGACTGGGTTACGGCATTGGTCCGGTGCCAATTGTGAATGCGATCCATCAGGTACGGTCCCCGTTTAATGTAAATAGTGTTGCCCAGGCTGGGGCAGTTGCTAGTTTAAAAGATCAAGAACATGTTGAACAGGCGCTTAAGATTAACGAAGCCGGTAAAAATCTTTTATACAAAGCATTTGAAGAACTTGGTTTTACCTATATAAAAAGTCACGGGAATTTTGTTTATGTTAATACAGGATATAACAGCGGCGAATTATTCACACAGCTTGCTGAACAATATGGAATTATTGTCCGCAATCTTTCTGGATATGGATTGACTACCTCCCTCCGAATATCTGTCGGTACAGAGGATGAACTGCAAGCATTAATCCAGGCTTTATATTTGATTTTTGAAAAGTAAACGAACTGAAGGAGAACATGAAAATGAAAAAATTAGGATTAACACTATTTTCTATATTAATAGTACTCGTATTAGCAGCGTGTGGAGCATCTGAAGCAGGTGACAATGCAGGCAGAGAAGAAGGCTCGGCAAAAGAACCTTTAAAAGTTACGCTTCCGACCTGGACAGGCTATGGACCGCTCTTTTTAGCTCAAGAAAAAGGGTTCTTTGAAAAGCATGGTATAGAAGTAGAACTTTCTATTATTGAAGGATTAGCTGAACGAAAGCAAGCTCTTGCTGGCGGACAAGTCGATGGAATGGCAACAGCATTAGATGTACAGGTTACAATGGCAGCGGCAGATGTACCCATGGAGGTAGTTTGGTTATTAGATGACTCCTATGGCGGGGATGGAATTACCGTTAAAAATAATATTCATTCAGTAGAAGATTTAAAAGGAAAACAGGTTGCATTTGAACAAGGATCTACAAGTCACCTTCTTCTGCTTACTGCTTTAGAAGAAGCTGGATTGACAGATCAAGATGTGGAAATGGTGCAAATGTCTGCTGGTGATGCAGGAGCAGCCTTTGTGGCTGGCCAGGTAGATGCAGCTGTAACTTGGGAGCCTTGGTTATCTAAAGCCTCTGAGGCAGATGGAAAAATTCTCGTTTCAACAAAGGATTTACCAGGAATTATTGTGGATACGGTTGGTTTTAGAAAGAGTGTAGTAGAAGAACGTCCGGAAGATATTCAAGCTTTTGTTAATGCAATGGCCGATGCGATGGATTACTGGAAGGAAAACGAAGAAGAATCTAATCAGATTATGGCTGAAGGGCTAAACATTGACGTAGAGGAATTTACGGCTACAGTAACAGGGCTTAAATTTATGGATGCACAAGCAAATAAAAATCTATTTGGAACAAGTAAGCAACAAGGTGATATTTATAGCTCAGCACAAAATGCAAGTGACTTCTATTTAGAACAAGGGCTAATTGAAATAGCCCCAAGTGCAGATGAGGTCTTGAACTCAACCTTTGTAGAAGGGCTATAGCATGTAAGGAGCGCCTGTCTGGGCCTCCTTTTTTCATTAAGTAATTGGAGGAGTTCACTCATGTGGAAATCAATTTTTACACCTAAGAAAGAAATATCAAAAAAACTATCTCTTGGAGCTGGTTTAACTACCTTTCTCCTTTTCTTAATCATCTGGTCCGTTTTGACATACGGCGGTTTCATAAGTCCATTATTCTTGCCAGCACCGGACAAAATCGTTACTACAGCTATTTCTATGTTCCAGGAGGGAGACATTATTGCAGATATCGGTATAAGTTTTTCCCGCGTTGCCCTTGGCTTTTTATTGGCAGCAGCGATCGGGGTTCCCCTCGGAATATTAATGGGCAGCCTTCGCATTGCCCAAGCTGCCTTTGAACCTTTTATTGGCTTTATCCGTTATATGCCTGCCTCAGCATTTATTCCTTTATTTATCCTCTGGATTGGACTAGGTGAAACTGAAAAAATGGCTGTTATCTTTTTTGGTACCTTCTTTCAGCTGACACTAATGGTGATGGATGTTACAAAAAATGTACAGAACGAATTAATCGAAGTTTCCTACACGTTAGGGGTTAACAAAAGCCAATTATTTACGAAGGTAATACTACCAGCCTCATTACCTGGTATTGTCGATACACTGCGGATCACGTTCGGCTGGGCCTGGACTTACCTAGTTGTGGCTGAAATTGTTGGCGCATCAAGCGGACTCGGCTATATGATTATGCAAGCCTCCCGTTTCTTAAATTCTGAAGAAATCATTGTCGGGATATTAATTATCGGTCTTTTGGGCTTACTAACCGATTTGATTTTCAAAACGATCTACCGCTTATCTTTTGGCTGGATGAGAAAGGAAGGATAACATCATGACAACAAAGCTAGTAATCGATCAAGTCGGAAAAGTTTTTTCAACGAAAAGCGGAGATGTTGTCGCGCTGAACCAAACCTCCTTTACGGTTGAAGAAGGAGAATTTGTTACTATACTTGGCCCTTCTGGCTGCGGGAAGTCTACGATTTTACGGGTCGTTGCCGGGCTGGAAGAGCCTACTTCAGGTAAAGTGCTGATGGATGGGAAAGAGATTAAGGGGCCAGGTCCAGATCGGGGGATGGTGTTTCAAACTTATTCTTTGTATCCATGGCTAACAGTCGAAGAAAACATTGCATTTGGGCTGAAGTTAAAAGGAGTTTCGAAAAAAGAACAGCAGGAAGTTGCCCGTCACTATTTAAATATGATTGGTTTAAACGGATTTGAAAAACATTATCCGATACAGCTTTCAGGCGGGATGAAGCAAAGGGTTGCGATTGCAAGGGCTCTTGCGAATGATCCGGAAATTTTGCTGATGGATGAGCCATTTGGTGCCCTAGATGCCCAGACCCGCTCTATCATGCAAGAGATCCTTCTAAAAGTTTGGGAGGAATCGAAAAAAACGATTCTTTTTATCACCCATGATGTAGAAGAGTCCATTTTCTTAGGTGACTCGGTCTACGTAATGACAGCTAGGCCAGGGCGTCTAAAGGCAAACATCAAAGTCCCTCTCCCCCGCCCACGCGATTATCAAAGTAAGAGCGGTCCGGAATTTGCTGCATTAAAGGCCGAGCTGCTGGAGTTAATTCGCGAAGAAAGTTTGAAGTCGGTTTAATCCAAAAATCGGCACCCTAAGTCTAATTGCAAAGGGTGCCTTTTTATGTTTGAAAGACGATATTCAAGGAGGAATAAATATATATATATTGTTCTTTTCGATCAAGTATCTTTATCGAAGCGGACATAGAATCCGTTATTTCGATAAAATCAGTGGAATCCACAGTGTTCGCGGACAGGAGATCCGTTATTTGAGAATTTTAGCAAGAAAATGCCCTTGTTTTCGCTTATTAACGGAACCTATGTCCGATAAATTGAAGAAAAAAACCATTTTTCATAAATAACGGTTCCTATGTCCTTTTAACAGAACGAGTACCAAAAAATAAGATATCACATAGTCCTAAAAGTTTGACCGACGAATTCACATGTTCCGGTGCGTGACTGCACGTGTCGGAATTTGTTAAATATTTTTCCAGTTTCTATGGTAATTCCTCTAATTTTCTATATAATTAGATAGTATTTACAAAAATGGGTATAAAGTCACATACCTATTATCTTATTTCAGAGAGGAAGAATACTTGATGATTTGTCCGAATTGTAGTCATGAAAGTGAGGGAGGCAAGTTTTGCGTTAAATGTGGGACTCAACTTCCAACAGCATCTGATGAGACTGTGAGTGCTCAGGAAAACCAGCCAGTACAAGCAACACAACAAGTCTCTGTAACTGCGGAAGAGTATGTATCTAAACCAGCTTCTAGCGTACAAACTAGCCAGTATGTAGAAGGTGCGAAAAAAATCTCGAAGTCTTACATCAATACTTTTCTCCACGTGCTAAAACACCCTTATGCAGCTTCTGTAAAGGCAGGAGAAGATCAGTTTATTAATGGAATTATTACAATTATTCTTTATTCATTACTGATTCCTTTCATCATTTACTTTGCCTTAAAAGGCGTACTAGGTGATCTAAATGATTTTGGTGCTGAGTTATTTGGCGAGTCAATGGATATTAATCCTCCATTTGCCGATGTAGTGATTAAGCCATTTTTTGCTTACGCTATTTTTATTTTACTTGTGGCTGCATTTTCATTCGCTGCCGTTAAATTAATGAAAGTAAATGCTAGTTTCAAAGAGGTGATCGCCCGCTTTGCTAGTCTTTTAATCCCATTTGTAACGATTCTTGCCGTAGCACTTATTTTATCTTTAATTAAAGTAAGCCTATTTATCTATTTATTAGTTTTCGGCTTAATCGGTGCCATTTTCTTAGTACCGGCTTTAGTAGTTACCAGCTATCAAAAGCAGTCTCAGGAAGGATTAGATAAGGTTTACGGTATTTTAATTGCTTACGTACTAACCTTTATTGCACTTCGAATTATGGGGGAAATGTTGTTTGACTCATTAGTAAGTGCCTTCTCGAGTATGTTTGGCGGCGGATTTTATTAATCTTAATTAGTTGTGTTGCACATAACATCAAGGAGGGAACAATTCATGAATTTTAACTTTAAAAATTCATATCTTAGCGCAAAATTAATTTTTTTGGCAACCTGCGCGGCAGTTATTTCTTTATTTTTACCATGGGCAGATTTAGGATTTATTTCGGCTTCTGGATTTCAACAACAGGGATACTTGTTGCTTATTTTCTTTATCTATCCGATTTATCGGGTTTTAACAGGGAAATCATTAAATAAAGTGGCGGGTCTTATTTGTGGAATCATTGCGGTTATCGGTACGTTTTTATTCCTAAGTACGAAAAGTGTTGATGTTTTTGGAACAACCGTTAATGGAGCTGGGTCAGGTCTATACTTATTCCTAATCGCATCCATAGTACTTACAGTTGGCGTCTTATTAGAAAAGCCAAAACAAACAGTATAAACCGACCTAAAGGCACCCCATAGCGGGTGTTTTTTTTCGGCATAAATCGGCGCGTAATCGGGGAGTGACATGATAGATCGAGGTATAAATCGGGGCTTGGCAGGCATATGTCGAAGCAAAAAGAGGAGATCTAAATGATCCCCTCTTTTAATTTCCCTTCATTTTAAAAGGCGTTTTATCGTAAAGTTTTTAGTGCACCGCTCCATGCAAGAACTTGGTCTAGCATTAGGTTTACGTTATCAAGGTGTAGATCTTGTGGCTTGAAAACTGAGCCGTTTTCAAAATCAGTGAATAGAGATAGAGTTGGATGAGTACGAACATCTGCAACCATTAATTCACCTAGAATTCCACGAAGATGTTCAGCTGCACGAGCACCACCAGTTGAACCGTAGCTTACGATACCAGCAGCTTTGTTGTTCCATGCTTCGCGTGCAAAATCAAGAGCGTTTTTAAGCGCACCTGTAATGCTATGATTGTATTCTTGAACGATGAATACGAACCCATCAAGGCTAGCTAATTTTTCATTCCAGGCTGCGATGCCTGGTTCAGAACCATCAGTTTCACCTAGGAATGGTAATTTGTAATCCGCAATATCTACGATTTCGTAGTCAGCATCTCCACGTTTATCTGCAATTCCTTTTACCCATTCTCCTACTTGTGGACTAACACGTCCTTGACGGGTAGATCCTAAAATAATACCTATTTTTAATTTTTCCATATGCGTTTCCTCCTCTTTAGTTGTTCTTCCTAATAGCTTGTCGAAAATTCCCATTCTATACACCACCTATTTTAGGTACAAATACCATACAATAAATACAGCCTTAATCTTGGAAAGTAAATTCCATTTTTTCCTTAAAATGAAGGGAAAATTTTATCTTAAATCTCTAATTTGAGAGATATAAGCAAATTTTAAATTCTTCGTGTTTTGCCAATCTCAAACCATCATATTTTTATCAAACTTAGCTCTTTCTACTCTATAAGGCTAACTTAGAATAGCATTTATTCGCATTTCTCAATTTTGAGATATATGTGAATAAGATCCCACTTAAAAGTTAATCAAGCATAGATCCGATAAAAATGTTTTAAAAAACTTGAACTTACTACCTAAGACTATAGTCCTGTTTATCTCGTATTCGTTTATCCTTAATTAAGGATTTTCGAATACAAGACATATGATATTATACTGCTATCGCATTGTCAACAATAAAGCTTATAGTTTTACAATAGTCCTGACAAAATCGATGTGGTCCTTTTCATTTACCTTTGATAAGCTTACTAAACTTAAACCACTATAACCAATAATCTGCTCAAAACTTTTTTACAACAATCCCCACTATTTTCATCGACTAGATGTATGCTATAATGAATTTCGTAATTTTATATCGCATTCACTCATATAATCGCGAGAATATGGCTCGCAAGTCTCTACCGGGTTACCGTAAATAATCTGACTATGAGTGAGCAATGGAAGATATCTGCCTATGGATATTTTCATACCCAAAAAAGTTTTAAGCTCAGAAGGGCATTGCTTCACTCTGTTTAGATGTGAATGTAATGATCTTTTGGGCTTTTTTTATGCCCCAAAGATCAACGATTACTATTTTTCAAAAAGGGGGCATTATATTGAAACTGCTTCAAGAAAAGATTAGACAGAACGGGAAAGTGTTATCGGAATCGATTTTAAAAGTAGATTCCTTTCTTAATCACCAAGTGGATCCGCAGCTAATGAAGGCTATTGGGGATGAATTTTATAATCGTTTTCGTCAGGACGGAATTACGAAGGTTCTTACATTAGAATCATCCGGAATCGCACCTGCAATGATGACTGCCTTAAATTTCGGGGTTCCTTTCGTATTTGCACGAAAAAGAAAATCACTTACATTAGTCGATAATTTATTTACTGCAGAAGTATACTCTTTTACAAAGCAAGAAACGAATACGATTGCCATATCAAAGGAGTATATCAATCGTGAAGACAAAGTTCTAATTATAGATGATTTTCTTGCAAACGGAGAAGCAGCATTCGGCCTGCTTGAATTAGTTAAACAAGCTGGTGCTGAGGCAAAAGGGATCGGAATTGTCATTGAAAAGGCGTTCCAATCGGGCGGAAAACAGCTAAGAGAACAGTCTATTCGCGTTGAATCATTAGCGCGAATTAGCTCGTTACAAAACGGAAGGGTCGAATTTTTAGAGGAGGTAAACTATGAGCAGACAGCCATTTAAGTTAGTTTCCTTAAGTATTCAGCACGTATTAGCTATGTATGCTGGTGCCATTATCGTTCCGCTGATCGTGGGTGGAGCTTTAGGCATGACGATTGAACAGCTTACCTATTTAGTATCAGTTGATATTCTAATGTGCGGGATTGCTACGATCTTGCAAGTATGGAAAAATAAATTTTTCGGAATCGGCTTACCAGTTGTACTTGGCTGTACCTTTACAGCAGTCGGTCCAATGATTGCAATTGGCGGAGAATATGGGGTTGGAGCTGTATATGGCTCGATCTTGGTATCTGGGATATTCGTAATCATTATTTCTGGGGTATTCGGGAAACTTATTCCTTACTTCCCTCCGGTTGTTACAGGCTCTGTTGTTACGATTATTGGAATCACTTTAATCCCAGTTGCAATGAACAATATGGCAGGCGGCCAGGGAAGCGAAAGCTTTGGTGCACTTCCAAACCTTGCATTAGCTCTAGGAACTTTATTATTTATCATTCTGTTATTCCGGTTTTTCACTGGCTTCATTCGTTCTATTGCTATTTTACTTGGACTCTTACTCGGAACAGTTGCTGGTGCATTTATGGGGATGGTCGACTTTACCCCTGTTGCAGACGCATCTTGGTTCCATATGGTTAAACCGTTCTATTTTGGTACGCCAACAATCGAATGGACAGCTGTCATCACGATGATCCTAGTTGCACTTGTTAGTTTAGTAGAATCAACAGGCGTCTATTTTGCCTTAAGCGATATTTGTGAAGAAAAGATTACAGAGAAAGATGTAGCACGAGGCTATCGTGCTGAAGGATTAGCGATTGTATTAGGTGCCATTTTCAATGCATTTCCTTATACAACGTTCTCACAAAATGTTGGACTGATCCAGCTTTCAGGGGTCAAAACGAAGAAGGTTATTTATCTGACAGGTGCCTTCCTCGTACTTCTTGGCCTAGTTCCAAAAATTGGTGCATTTACAACCATTATCCCAACACCTGTTTTAGGCGGAGCGATGGTAGCTATGTTCGGAATGGTTGTTGCCTATGGAATTAAAATGTTAGGCCGCGTTGACTTTGCGAAACAAGAAAACCTATTAATTATTGCATGTTCAGTCGGAATGGGACTTGGAGTAACCGTAGTACCTGACATTTTCGCCAAACTGCCACAAAGTGTACAAATTTTGACTGATAATGGAATTGTAGCAGGCAGTGTGACAGCTATACTATTGAATATTATTTTTAATGTCATTCCTTCAAAAAAACCTGCAGTATCAAGTCCAATTGTTGAGGAAAAAGTTTCATAAAGAGTAAGAAATGCCTGGCAAAATTTTTCGCCAGGCATTTTTTGTTTATAGAAATATCACTTTTTAGCGGCTTTCATTATGAAAGACGCCGGAACCAGTTCTGCTCTTTGAGTTGAATACCATTTAGACGGATCATCTGAAGCATTTTCCGGTAAGATTACATCTTCAATCACTTTTTCTACCGAAAATCCAACTTCAACAGGAGTATTTATATATGTACTTAATTTCCGATGATAGATAATTACATTGTTGTGCCACGCCTCATTCAATTCAGGACCTTCAAGATTGTACGATTTGTTAAAAATAAAGGAAGAATCCTTATAGGTTAGCCGATTATGCATCGGATGGTCCCAGCTAAAAACAATCATTCCGCCTGGTTTTAAATATTGATAAATATTTGACAGTGTACGGTTTAAATCAAGGGTCCAGCCTAGCGCATAAATCGAGTATACAATATCGAAATAGTTTACTACTGTATAATTAGGTCTCAGAAACTATTCAATATCCTCTAGACTCATTGTTGAACGAGTTAATCCAATTATGTAATCTTTACGATTTTGTACTAAAATCTTTTCTCAAGAATCTCCTTTATTTTCTTTAAGTCCTTTTTGTTGGCTTGTCGCATCATAGTGGACATAAACGGAGCCATTAATTTAGAAAAACCGGTCGGATTGCCTTTGTTCCGCAAGGTCATTAAAGTAGTAGAGGCATCAATGGCTTCCCAGGTATAGGTTGTCTCCATCGGAAATGGTCCATTTGCAGTGCTCATAACCAGTTTTTCGCCAGGAATAAACTCAACAACTTCATACACATAAGCAAGCTCTCTTCTTAAAAATTGGGCTTTGAAAGCAATTCGGGAACCGACCGCTAACAGCTTGGGAGTTTGCCATTCCGCTGAATGAATATTGTCATACCATTCTGGAGCATTATCAGGGTTTGCGGCATATTCTGAAACTTTTTCTAACGGACACCGAATTTTTATTTCGGTCATTACGTCTACCATTGTTATCACCCCTATTTTATTTCGATATACTTTAGAACAATTCCACCCCGCGCTCACTCAAAAAGCGCAAAGCTTTTTCTGTTGAAATTCTTGATATCCCAGCCTTGTCCTCAATCAACTGAATCCATTCTTCTCTATTGTCAAAAATTTTTTCGAAATGCTCTCCGTTCTGCTTATGGACAGTATATTTTGTATTCATCAACTGATGCCGTTCTCCATTCGGGTACCAGGTAACCTCAATTTTACGGAAAAGACGATTTTCTGGGATATCGGTGTAAGCCCGCTGCAGCCAAAAATCAAATTCTGCCCTAGTCAGTTTACGAAGGTAAAGCGTTTTAGTTACGATTGGCTCTCCCCCATCCAGGACACGCGTCCATACAATACCGCCATCCTCCGACCGCTCAAAATGGGAGGTTTCATAAAAGGTTTCGACTACCCAGTTCCCTGTCTTAATCGGGATTGGTTCAAAAAAGGGGCCAGCATAACCAGCGTCAACTAGGTAGTCCTCACCTTTCCAGCTGAGCCAAATCGCAATATGTCCTTTTTCAACCGGGACAAGTTCTACGTCGTACCCTAACCAATCTAGGAGCTGAATAAAACGGCCATTCAGTACATAACAATTTCCACCCCAGCCTAATTGGGTATTTCTCTCTAAGAACTCTGCAACAGTCGGGATCCTCTTTTCGATATTTTCACCTGCCAGTGTATATTTGCTAATCAATTCGAACGGAAACGTATGTAAATGTGCTCTTGTTAATTCTTCTATTTGTTCTAGTGAATTTTCTTTTACCGTACCAATTCCTAGCTTTTTCAAGTAGTCTCTCAAACTATTACCTCCCTCTGCCAATTAAGCCACCTAGAATTAAACAAACGTTTGTTTAATCATGAGGAAACGATCTTTTATATGAACGAGTGACCCTTAAGTGCTTAAGTATTAAGGTCAGTTTACCACAAAGGTAAGATTGGAATTGAATAATTGGCAAATTTGTCCTCATGGATCAAATAAAAGTTTTAGGAAAATCTCATACATAAGTATTTCTTTTTATAACATGGGAAAATTACAAATGATATTTGGAAAAGGAGGAAATTGTTGTGAATAATTTAACCGAACTTGAGGTTGAAAATTTACGCCATCTCATTGGCGGACATGCGACAGTTGCAAAAAAATTAGAAACCTATGCCCAAAGCTGCACAGATCCGCAATTAAAAACAATGCTGCAAAGGGATGCCCAATCTGCAAGACAAGCACAACAGCAACTTTTAAATTTTTTAGGATAAGGTGGGATGAGCATGTTACAAGATAAGGATATCGTTAGTGATTATTTAGCAGGATTAAATGCGAGCCTAACAGGGTATGCAGGCTATATTAGCGAATCAAATAATCCCGAGCTAAGGCAGGTTTTAATTCAATTAAGAAATCAAGATGAAACGCGCCAAAGAGAGCTATATGAATTCGCACTTCAAAAAGGATTCTATCAGCCATCTGCTCCTGCTTCACAACAGGTGATTCAGCAGCTAAAATCTCAACTAATGTCTGGACAATAATACCATTTAACTTTGAAAAAACGAATTAATCCTGATGATTAGCTGCCTATGGCACAAATTGATTCTTGAGAATTTGGGCCATAGGTTTTTTATCTTTATAAAAAGCTCTTTTCGTAAGCTTTGTTGCCATTGCTATCCATTTGTGTACTACATAAAGGTCGAGCGGATAGGCTACATACATTTAAACAAATCCTCTCGAATCGTGGGCTTCAGACTGCTTCTCTGAATTTTATGCCTTTCCTGTCCGAATCAGAGGTTCATTCGGACAGCCTCACTGAATTTCACGATTTTCCTGTCCAAATCAGAGGTTCATTCGGACAGCCTCACTGAATTTCACGATTTTCCTGTCCGAATCAGGGGTTCATTCGGACTGCTTCTCTGAATTTTACGCCTTTTCTGTCCGAATCAGAGGTTCATTCGGACAGCCTTACTGAATTTCACGATTTTCCTGTCCGAATCAGAGGTTCATTCGGACTGCTTTCCTTAATTCTACGCCTTTTCTGTCCGAATCAGAGGTTCATTCGGACAGCCAGCCTCACTGAATTTCACGATTTTCCTGTCCGAATCAGAGGTTCATTCGGACTGCTTTCCTTAATTCTACGTCTTTCTTGTCCAAATCAAAAACTTTATAAAACGATTACTGCCGAAAAACAACAATCTTTTCGAAAAAGAATTATAAAAATAATCTTTCTTTCCAATATTTATATTAATTTCCACCATATCCTTTATAATCAAAATGAGCGACTTTTTACTCAATCGTCACATATCTATTCATAATAAAAGTTGTGTACATATCCCAAAAGGTGTTGTAGCTATGAGTACTGATCACGTCTTAAAGAACCGCTCCTTTCTCTTTGTTTGGATCGGAAATGCAATCTCTGAATTAGGAGGAGCATTTGGAACCTTCTGTAATTCTATATTAATCTATCAGCTGACAGGTTCGACGCTGGCCTTAGGGAGTATGTGGCTGTTATATTTTATCCCGTCCCTCCTGCTGCAGCTGTTTATTGGTCCTTTTATTGATCGGTGGAGCCGTAAGTGGACAATGATCTTTTCACAATGGACAAAGGGACTCATTTGTCTTTTACCTCTTATCGCATTATTATTAGGTGTACTTGAAGCCTGGCATATTTATGCTGTTCAAATCATGATTGGTTTAATTACGCCTGTTTATATACCTGCGAATCTGGCCATCACTCCTACGATTGTCCCCAAAGAACAATTAAGTACGGCCAATGGCTATATTGATGGAACGGTCCGTCTAATGACCTTTTGTGCTCCCCTCATGGGCGGAATAGTAGTTGAGTATATCGGAGTCAAACCAACTCTCATTCTTGTTAGTACTTTATTATTGATAAGCGGCACACTGCTTCTTTTTGTTAAAGAAAATAGGAGTTTTTTATCCGTTCGTGAAACCTGGCTTAAGCAGTTCACAGAAGGAATCTCCTATTTCTTCGGACAGCCTGTAATCGTTTGGCTCGGTGTTTTTCTCGCATTTGTTCAATTTGGGGTAGGCGTAACAATGGTGGTTACTCTTCCCTATATTACAGATGAATTATCCGGCACTTACGCGGAATATGGTTATTTTATGGCTGGATTTCCGCTCGGATATGTGATCGGTTCTATGCTAGTCGGAAAGATTAACTTTAAAAGCCGCAGGATTTTGATGTTAGGTTCGTTAGTGGTAGGCGGTCTTACTTTTATATCGTTAGGCTTTAACACGAGCATTGCTTTCGCGATTTTTACCGAAACAGTGGCTGGTGTCGCTATGGCGTTCTTTGGGGTTCACAATATCACGCTTTGTCAGCAGGTCGTGCCGAATGATTTAATGGGAAAAGTCACGTCGGTTAGACTTTTTATTATTAGAGGAGCGATGCCGATTGGAGTCATTGCAGGCGGAACATTAAGTGAGTTATGGGGAATCCGGCCATTGTACTTTTTCATCGGGTCCATTATTTGTACAGTGTCCTTGTTGGGGATTTTGCTGCCATATTTTAAGTTTATTGATCAAGTTAAAGTGGAATCCAGTGTCTGAGTGTACGGGTTCGAACCTGATTGGGTTCGGACTTTTTTTGTTTGTTCTGATTATTTTTTGAGCACAATCGAACGGTTTTGAGCGGTCCGAAACAATTTTTGAACGCGCCCTGCTTCCTTGAGCAACAACAACTTTCCTCTAAGCATTTCCTCCCAATTCCCTAACAAAACTGGTAATTTAAGCCAGTATAATGACAGATTCCCATTTTAAAATATAGAACTTTTGTAACCCCTTACATTTCTTCAATAATATTTTCCTACTATAAAGTTAAAAATCATTTTTCTTTTCCCGGATTTGTCGAATGGGTAATAAGTCCCTATATATCAAGCTTTATATCGTCCTTATGTCAATTCAAAATATTTATAAAATAAAAAAAATGTCGAATCTCCTTGCAGAAAAGCACTAAAGGAGTATAATAATTATCATTGTTTAATATTTTCTAAAAATTGTATTAACTATTTCGGAATAATAAAAAGGGGGGATATCATGGAAGAGACTATTTTAGAAGTCAAAGGGTTAAAAACTCACTTTATAACAGATAAAGGACCGATTCCGGCTGTTAACGGTGTTGATTTTCATCTAAAAAAAGGAGAAATCCTTGGAATCGTTGGTGAGTCTGGCTGCGGGAAAAGTGTAACCTCCTTATCTATTATGCAATTAGTTCAGCATCCTGGAAAAATTGTTGATGGAGAAATTTTATTTAACGGCGAGAATCTTGTTACATATTCCGAAAAGAAAATGAGAAAGATTCGCGGAAATAAAATCGGGATGATCTTTCAAGAGCCAATGACCTCTCTCAACCCTGTTTTTAAGATTGGGAACCAGCTGGTCGAGGCCATCCTCATACATAATAAGATTTCTAAAAAAGAAGCTAGAGATCGTGCGATTCAGTTCTTAAAGCTTGTTGGACTTCCTAGGGCTGATGAGTTGATCGATGAATATCCGCATCAGCTTTCTGGAGGAATGCGGCAGCGGGTCATGATTGCAATGGCCATGGTTTGCGAACCTGATGTATTAATTGCGGACGAGCCCACTACTGCACTGGATGTAACGATTCAAGCCCAAATTCTTGAATTAATGAAAAAGCTTAATAAAGAGTTAAATACCTCTATTATTATGATTACTCACGATCTCGGTGTTGTGGCTGAAATGTGTGACCGAATTGCGGTTATGTATTCAGGAAAAGTCGTGGAAGAAGGCGATACGGAAAGCCTGTTCAAAAACCCGCAGCATCCATATACTAAGGGATTAATTGATTCAGTACCGGATGTGCGTACGAAAAAAGAGCGGTTATATTCCATTCCCGGGAATGTTCCAACTCCAGGTTCTATTAAAAAAGGGTGCCATTTTGCACCTAGATGTGCTTTTGCAACAGAAAAATGCAGAGAAGTATCTCCTAGTTTAATAGAAGTTGGAAATAATCATAGAGCTAGATGTTTACTGCATGAGGACGGGAAAGCGTCACTACTCCTTCAGGGTGCATCAAGTTGAGTTAGATAAGGAAAGGAGGAGAACATATGCCTGAAACACTCTTAGAAGTGAAAGATCTTAAAAAGCACTTTCCGATAAAAAGCGGACTTTTACAGAAGCAAACAGGTGCAGTCAAAGCCGTTGACGGAGTTTCTTTCAGTCTTCTTAAAGGGGAAACGCTAGGCTTAGTTGGGGAAAGCGGCTGCGGAAAATCCACCACAGGTCGCATGCTCATGCGTTTGCTTGAACCAACAGGAGGGCAAATCCTCTTTGAAGACAAAGATTTAACCACTCTTTCCAATGCAGAAATGAGAAAAATGCGGAAAGACATTCAAATGGTCTTCCAGGATCCATTTGCTTCTCTAAACCCAAGACATACTGTAGAAAGAATTATTGAAGAACCATTAATTGTCCATGGGATGGGGAACAAACAGGAAAGAAAAAAACGGGTACGTGAACTGCTTGATATTGTCGGTTTGAGTTCCTATCATGCAAGACGATATCCGCATCAATTTAGTGGCGGTCAGCGGCAGCGCATTGGGATTGCCCGCGCACTTGCGGTAAAGCCAAAACTGATAATCGCGGACGAGCCAGTTTCAGCCCTCGATGTTTCGATTCAGTCGCAAGTATTGAATCTGCTTGAGGATCTGCAAAAAGACTTTGATTTAACGTACTTGTTTATTGCTCATGATCTGGGAGTCGTACGACATATAAGCGATAGAGTCGGGGTTATGTATTTAGGAAGAATTGTAGAGCTAAGTGATAGCGAAAGATTGTATGACAATCCCAAGCATCCTTATACCGAAGCATTGCTATCAGCAGTTCCAATTCCAGACCCAGCTTATCAAAAAGAAAGAATTATTTTAGGAGGAGATGTGCCAAGTCCATCGAATCCGCCAAAAGGATGTCCTTTCCACACTAGATGTCCGAAAGCGCTGTCCATTTGTAAAGAGGTTGTTCCTACTCTCCAAGAAGTTGAGCCTGGCCACTTTACCGCCTGCCATCTTTATGGAGAAGAGCAAATATAAACAAAAATATAAGGGGGAAAAATGATGAAGAAGCGTTTCTTACAATCATTTGTACTATTACTCGCTTTGTCTCTCGTACTTGCTGCATGCAGCAGTGGAGATGATTCAAGTGATGGCGGCTCTAATTCTGATAATGATGCTGCTCAAACTACTTTAATTTACGGACGTGGTGCTGATTCCACATCCCTTGATCCAGCTGTTGTAACAGATGGAGAATCTTTAAAAGTAACAGAAAATATTTTTGACACTCTTTTAAACTATGAAGAAGAATCTACTGAAGTAGTTGCTGGTCTTGCGACTGAGTGGAAAGTTTCTGATGATTCACTAACTTATACGTTTACATTACGTGAAGATGTTAAGTTCCATGACGGTACTGATTTTAATGCAGATGCTGTTGTGTACAACTTCGAACGCTGGATGAGCGGCGGAACTGACGGGGCTTACATCTACTATGCTGCTATGTTTGGCGGATTTAAAGAAGACGCGGGACATGTTATTGAATCAGTAACAGCTGTTGATCCTTACACAGTTGAATTCAAATTAAAGCGTCCACAGGCACCTTTCTTGAAAAACCTGGCTATGGGTCCTTTCGGAATCGCGAGCCCAACAGCACTTGAAGAAAACCCTGATACATTTGGAGAAAATCCAGTTGGTACTGGTCCATTCGTATTTAAAGAGTGGAAACGTAACGACACGATTACCCTTGAAAGAAATAGTGATTACTGGGGTGGAGAACCAAAATTAGAGCAAGTTATTTTCCGTGTTATTCCTGATAACTCAGCTCGATTAACTGCTTTAAAGACTGGTGAAATTGATCTAATGGATGGAGTTAATCCAAGTGATGTTTCTCAAGTTGAAAGTGATTCAAGCCTTCAGCTTTTACTTCGTCAAGGTATGAACATTGGGTACTTTGGATTTAACACAGAAGAAGAACCATTTGATGATCCAAAAGTTCGTCAAGCACTTAACCATGCTGTTGATAAACAAGCGATTATTGATGCTTTCTATGCTGGTAATGCTGAGGCGGCCGTTAACCCAATGCCTTCCTTTATCCCTGGGTATAACGATGAAATCGAAGGCTACGAATATGACTTAGAAAAAGCAAAAGCTCTTCTTGCAGAAGCAGGATATCCTGATGGATTTGATATGGAACTTTGGACTTTTACAAACCCACGGGATTACATGCCTGAACCACAAAAAATTGCAGAAGCAATTCAAGCAGAATTTGCAAAAATTAATGTTAATGTTGAGATCATTACTTATGACTGGACAACATTCTTAGAAAAAGTTCAAAATGGTGAAGCTCAATCATTCCTAGTTGGATGGATTGGCGATAACGGGGATGCTGACAACTTCCTATACGTTCTATTAGACCAAGATAGCATCGATGGTAACAACTACTCTCGTTATGCGAACCAAGAACTTCATGATATTTTAATTGCTGCTCAATCTGAAACAGATGAAGCTGCCAGAGTTGAATTATACAAACAAGCTCAAGAAATTATTCATGAAGATGCACCTTGGATTCCACTTGCACATGCTAATGCTCCATTAGCGGCTAAGAGCAATCTAAAAGGGTTTGTACCACATCCAACCGGATTAGATAAATTTACAAACGCATATTTCGAATAATGATCTTTTAGGGGAGCTAGCTACTCCCCTTTCATTTTGACAAAAGGGGTGAACAAAAATGCTGGGATACATGATTCGTCGTTTACTTATGCTGATTCCTGTTTTAATCGGTATGTCTCTGATTGTGTTCTTCATGCTTCGCCTCATTCCCGGTAACCCTGCTGATGCCATTTTAGGTGAAAAAGCATCTCCTGAAGCTAAAGAAGCCCTTATTGAGCAACTTGGTTTAGATCAGCCTTGGTACACACAATACTTTGAATACGTCGGTAACCTGCTGCAAGGTGATTTAGGAGAATCATTAAGAACAAGAGCGCCTATTTCAGAAGAACTTTGGCCATTTTTGGCGGCAACCTTTGAACTCGCCCTTGTTGCTATGATTATCGCAGTTGTAATTGGCGTAAACGCAGGTATTATTAGTGCCTGGTTCCAAAATTCATGGTTTGACTATACCGCAATGGTCCTTGCTTTAATCGGAGTATCGATGCCGATCTTCTGGCTCGGTTTAATGGAACAATGGATATTTGCCCTTGAATTAAACTGGCTGCCATCGTTAGGTCGAGAGAATATCCGGGATCCAATTGAACCGATTACCCATCTGCTGCTGCTAGATACGCTGCTTCAAGGAGATTTCGAACAGTTTGGCGTTGTCATTAAACATTTGATTTTACCTAGTATTGCATTAGCTACCATTCCAATGGCGATTATTGCGAGAATGACAAGATCCAGCATGTTAGAAGTGATGCGTTCAGATTATATCCGAACTGCTCGGGCAAAAGGTCAAAAAATGTTCTGGGTAGTGTATAAGCATTCATTAAAAAATGCTTTTATCCCGGTTTTAACTACGATTGGGTTACAAATGGGGCTGTTACTCGGCGGAGCGATTCTTACAGAAACGATTTTCAGCTGGCCTGGTATTGGAAGGTACATCTTTGAAGCCATTGAGTTCCGGGATTACCCGGTTGTGCAATCAGGAGTATTAGTGATCGCAACGATTTTCGTCTTAATCAACCTGATCGTCGATCTCTTATACGCCGCCTTTGACCCAAGAATTAAATATCAATAAAGAAATAAAAAGTTCAAGAATGAAAAGAGGTGGGAACGCATATGGCTGAATTGGCTCCAAATCAAAACTCAAACGCCTCCTTACCACAAGCAGAAGAAAAAGTTGTATCTCCTTGGAAAGAAGGATGGAAGGAATTTAGAAAAAACAAATTAGCCCTCGTCGGAACGGGTATTGTTTTATTTTTCATATTAATTGCGGTCTTTGCTGATTTCATCGCACCACACAGCTATAAAGAATCCATCCTTTCTGATACGCTTCAGCCGCCATCCGCAGAGCATTGGTTTGGAACGGATGATTTAGGAAGAGATATCTTTTCAAGAATTGTTTATGGTGCACGCATATCGTTATGGGTCGGATTTTTTGCCGTATTAGCATCTGCAGCTGTCGGTTCGCTTTTAGGAATTCTTGCAGGCTATTACGGACGCTGGGTGGACATGCTTATATCGCGAATGTTTGATATTTTGCTAGCCTTCCCTAGTATTTTATTAGCCATTGCGATTGTCGCGATCTTAGGTCCTTCCCTGCAAAATGCCCTGATTGCGATTGCAATCATCAACGTCCCAACATTTGGGCGATTGGTTCGTTCAAAAGTAATCAGTATTAAAGAAGAAGAGTATGTCATGGCTGCTAAAGCAGTCGGAATGAAGGATTCCCGAATTCTTCTCCATCATGTGTTACCGAACAGCTTAACACCTATTATAGTACAAGGTACCCTCGGTATTGCCACAGCGATCCTTGAAGCAGCAGCATTAGGATTCCTTGGTCTCGGTGCTCAGGCACCAGATCCCGAGTGGGGCAGAATGCTAAGTGATGCAAGAAGCTATATCCAACAAGCACCATGGACTTTAGTCTTCCCAGGTGTGGCGATTATGCTAACCGTATTAGGATTTAACCTAATGGGTGACGGCCTTCGCGATGCATTGGATCCGCGGATGAAAAGTTAATAAGAAAAGCGGAAGTCCCTCGAACAGGACCGAAAAGCGCTGGAGCTAGACAATTATCTAAATGCAGATTTATACATTCATATTTATTAAAAAGAGACGCGTCCGGACGCGTCTCTTTTTAAATTCAAATATTTATCCCTATACGAGCGGGAATGTAAAGGTATATTCGGTTCCCTTGTTTAGTTCGCTTTTAATTTCTATTTTACCATTCATTTTTTTAATAATGGCAAAGGTAACCATTGTGCCAAGTCCAGTCCCCTTTTCTTTTGTCGAATAATAAGGTGTCCCCAGCTTGTTTATTTGTTCCTGAGTCATTCCTACACCCGTATCACGTATTCGCAAAGCAACCGTTTTACTTAATTTGTGAACTTCCAGTGATAATGTGCCGCCCTCGTCCATTGCTTCAATTGCATTTTTGCCAACATTAATCAAGGCCTGTCGGAACTTATTTCTATCGCCGATAATGTAGGTTTCATGATCTTTGCAGAAGTCGGTCTCGACATTAATATTATTATAGTTTGCGTAGGTCACGAGTACATTCATTAAATGTTTGACTTCCTCATTCACATTAATTTTTTTCGTAATACCCTCTTCTGTTTTTGCCAGTGAAAGATAGTCTGAAATAATCAGGTCTGCCCGGTTTAATTCTTCGAGACAAATGTCCATATAATACTCTTTCTTTTCCTTCTCAATATGGTCTAAGCCCAGTAATTGGATAAAGCCCTTTACAGCAGTTAAAGGATTCCGTATTTCATGTGCAACCGATGCAGCCATTTCGCTCACCATTTTAATTTTTTCACTTTTATAAATCTCATCCTGCATGTAGTAATACTGGATCAGAACTTCAATTAAATAGACGACCACTCCAATGATAAGAGCCTGGACAACATATGTCTGCAAGGTTTCTATGACATTGTTTAGAACAGCATTGACGTTTCCCAATATCAAAAGATAAATATTAATCGTAAGTAATTTCATGACTGAACACAGGATGACAGCCATTAAAATTTTATGCCTTATTTTTAGAGGATTATATTTTTTTAGGGTACAAAGAACAATAATTAAAGCCGGCATAAGGGACACAATGTAGACCGCCATGTTTGGGTTTCCCAGAATCCAACGGTAAATAACCAGGAACCCAAATAAAATGGCAGAGACAATTGGTCCTCCATAAAGGGAACCAAGAATCACTGGGACCGAACGAAAATCATAGATTACTCCTTGGATATTGATGGGCACTGACATCACCATAATTAAAATGACAGAAAAAAGAATCGCCAATAAGGAACGGTATACAATAATATTATTTTTACATTTATATATATAGGGATAAAAAACTAAAGGAGAGAAAATAAAGAAGACAATTAATAAAATATCCTTTAAGTATGTGACCATAAAAATGTGCCCCCAGCTGTAGTCTTTTTGCACCATTGTTTATCCATTTAATTCGTTATTTTTTTCCTATATCCTGCTAGATTGCCGACAATAAAAATGGATACCCGTACTTAGGAAAACCCAAGCCCAGATATCCCAGCCTTAAGAGTGGTCTCTTTCTTAATTTTAGAGCATGTTTATGATTTTCTCAGCTGTTTCTTTACCGTTCTCAATACAATCTGGAATCCCAACACCATAGTAGGAACAGCCTGCAAGCAAGACTCCAGGGCAGATCTCAGCAAGCTTTCGTTCTATTGCTCTCACAGTGTTAGGATGTGTGATCATGTAAGTTGGCATATTGTCAGACCAACTGGTTACGACACTTGTTACCGGTTCAGCATTTATGCCAAGACTTTTCTGAATATCTGCCAGTGCAACCTGAAGCAGTTCGGTTTTATTCATATCTTTAATAACCTCAAAAGAGGGATGACTGCTTTTATAAAAAAGCCTTACCAGCAAATTTCCCTTGCTTGTGGTGTGATCCCATTTTCGACTCGTCCATGTACAAGCATTACAAGATAATTCGTCCGAGTTAGGCGCAATAAACCCGGTTCCTGCCAATGGAAGCTGCTGATCTGGTATATCAAATCCGATATATACACTTATGAGTGAGCTGGTTTGTAACTGTGCAAATTCAGTTTTGAGATCCGCCTGATTTAATAGGGATTTAGCAGCATTATGGGGAATACTTAGAACCACGTAATCGGTCTCGATTGTTTCCCCGTCGGAAAAGGTAACCTGATAGCGGTTATTGGCTTTTACAATTTGACTCGCCTGTTTATTTTTTAAAATGTCAACATCCTCTAAGCGGTCTTCTATCGCTTGAATCAGCGTTGAAAGACCGTTTTTAAAGGATAGAAATTTTTTCTCATTTTTGCTTAAATATCTATCTTTATTGGCTTCAAGGCCCTTGATGATACTGCCGTACTGCTCTTTATATTCGAAAACATAGGGCAGCGTTGAAGCAATCGTTAAATCACTGAGTTTCCCGGAATAGACGCCTGAAAGGACAGGGGCAATTTGCTTTTCAACAAATTCTTTTCCGAGGAAGTATACGAGAAAATCACCAATCGAATCATGAACGGTGAAAGATTCATTTTTGGTATAAAAATCTTTAAGTGCCTCTACTTTTCCTTCTGCAGATACGAGAGTCGTTTTGGCTAAAGACTCAATACTTGTGGGAATACCGAATACCGCATCAGCCGGGATTGGCTTCAGCTCTCCATCTGTATAAAGATAGGACCTGCCGGTTGCATTATAGACCACCTCTTCTTCGATTCCTAATTCTTCGATAAAGGGCATGACATTCTCTTTCCGGGCAACAATCGAGTCTGCCCCTTCCTCCATGATAAATCCGGTTTTTTTGGCTGTTCGGATTTTTCCGCCTAACTTGTCCGAGGCTTCTGCCAAAATCAATTTTACATCGGATCGATTTGCTTTTTTCCACTTATGTAATTCGTAAATGGCGGATAATCCAGTAATTCCGCCACCGATAATTAAAATTGTTTTCAATGAGTACACCCTCTATTTTTACTCTTGAGTAAAATACCCAAATGAGCTATTCTCCTCGACTGCATATCGAAGCTTTCTATATTGCTTATTTAACCTCTCAACTATATAATCGACATTTTTTGACAAATTTCGGGTAATTGGTCCCGCCCTCTATTTTCCCACCGATTTGTATTTTTGTGCAACACAAAAATGTAATTATCTGTGACAAAATGACAATCAATATTAACACAAAAGCAACGATAACATATTTACAGAGAAACAACCATAATGCAGAAATCCTAATTTTTTCCAAATGCAGTTTTAGGTCTAATCCCCTATTCATTACTAATTAGTATTTCCATATTGTGTGAATTAGTTTCTATAAAGCAAGAAAAGCTATAATCCTATAAGACATTATCAAACTCTATAATTCTTGGAATATTTTTTACTTGTATTTTATCGAGACACGGGCTATAGTTGTTAATGTAAACTCAGGTGTCAAGACACCTTATTAAGGGGGAATACAAATGGCGGATAAACCTATTTCTCAAAAAAAATTGCTTGGGATTGCGGGAACCGGATGGATGTTCGACGCGATGGACGTCGGAATGCTTTCCTTTATCATAACTGCATTGGCAGCAGAATGGACATTAACACCGGATGAAATGGGTTGGATTGGGAGTGTTAACTCAATCGGGATGGCGGTTGGGGCCCTTCTGTTTGGGCTTTGGGCAGACCGGATCGGCCGTAAAAATGTTTTTATCATCACGTTAGTATTGTTTTCACTTGCAAGTGGAATCTCCGCACTTACTACTTCATTAGGAGCCTTTTTAATTTTAAGATTTTTCATTGGTGCTGGACTTGGAGGAGAACTGCCGGTTGCCTCTACTCTAGTTTCGGAAAGTGTCCCTGCAAAAGACCGCGGCCGGGTTGTTGTATTGCTTGAAAGTTTTTGGGCCTTTGGCTGGCTGTTATCTGCTATCATTTCATACTTTATTATTCCGGAATACGGCTGGCGAATTGCACTAGTAATTAGTGCACTGCCTGCATTATATGCCATATACTTACGGATTAAATTACCGGATTCCCCTGCTTTTTCTCCAGAAAAAGTAGAAAAGCGCTCTATAATGGAAAACTTACGGGAAGTTTGGTCAAAAGAACATGCCAGATCCACACTGGTATTATGGATCCTTTGGTTTACTGTCGTTTTCTCTTACTATGGTATTTTTCTATGGCTGCCAAGTGTCATGGTGATGAAAGGATTCAGCATTGTAAAAAGCTTTGAATATGTATTGATTATGACATTGGCGCAATTGCCTGGTTATTATAGTGCGGCATGGCTGATTGAAAAAATGGGAAGAAAGTTCGTTCTTGTTACCTATTTGCTGGGTACTGCGGCTTCCGCACTTGTATTTGGGAACGCTGAAACGATTGGCGTGCTATTGGGTTCAGGAATCCTATTGTCATTCTTTAACCTTGGTGCATGGGGTGCTCTGTATGCCTATAGTCCTGAACAATATCCAACGGTTATCCGCGGAACAGGTACCGGAATGGCTGCAGCAGTTGGCCGTGTTGGCGGCATTCTTGGACCGCTTCTAGTGGGAACGATGGTATCTGCGGGCTACTCAATCGGTGTGATCTTTACGATATTCTGTATTAGCATCATTATTGGTGTATTATCCGTTGCGTTCTTGGGCAGAGAAACACGGCAGGTGGAAATTGTTTGATAAAAAGAATAATATGTTATTAAAGTCCTCTTTGGTAAAGAATTTATTTTACCAAGAGGATTTCTTTTCTTCCGTTAGTATAATCTTTATACTTGATATACTTTTTATATCAGATGTATAATAAGCCTAAAGGACGGTGATTTCATGAATATTTGTCCATACTTAGAATTCTCGATGCAAATATTAGGCAAGAAGTGGAACGGGTTAATTCTTCATTATTTGTCTCTTTGTCCAAACCGGGAGGCACATTTTTCAGAAATAAAAAGAGATTTAACAGACATAACTCCAAGAGCACTTTCATTAAAACTCTCTGAATTAATCAAGCATGGATTAATTGAAAAAAATGTCCAATCCGCTTCTCAGGTAAATATTTCGTATCAATTAACGGAAAAAGGTCAAACCTTAACCGCAGCACTTGCCCCGCTTCAGGCATGGGCCAAGCAATTTAAGGATTAATATCAGAAGGGTTTACAATAAACATAACTTTAAAAGAAAAGAGGAAATACAATGACAAAACTGCAAATGGTCTGTGATTTAGAAACGGGTATTTGTGGCCTACCAGGAGAAAACCCGTTTGAAACAATTGATCTAACCTCCCCAAAAAAATCGATTACTCTCTATTATGTAACGGATCCAATTTGCTCACACTGTTGGGCGCTGGAGCCAGTTCTGCATAAATTTGAAGAACAATATGGCCAATATATTAACATACAGACGTTAATGGGGGGATTACTAGAAAGCTGGGATGGATTTGCTGATCTAAACAACGGCATTGGCTCCCCATCCGATGTAGCAGCACACTGGAGAGAAGTCGGAGAACATTCACGAATGCCTATTGATGGAACATTATGGCTAGACAATCCGGTTCATTCATCTTATCCGCCATCGCGGGTATTCAAAGTCATTCAACAAAAAGATGAAAAGCTAGCCAATACCTTTTTGCGGAAAGCCCGTGAAGCGGTGTTTGTTTTTAACCAAAACATTGCCGAAGACAGCGTTTTAATTGAACTTGTTAATCAGCTTCAGCTTGATGGAAAAGCAATTGTAGAGGAAGCGAGAAAATCTCAAGGCCAAAGGCTTCTCATGGAAGACTTTGCGCTTGCAAGAAGTTTAGGTGTCAGAGGATTTCCAACCATTATCATGGTGAATGAAGAAAATAAAGGCATAAAAATCGTGGGTTCCCGTCCATTTGAAAACTATGTCAAAGGACTGATACAGGCTTTAGGCTCTGAAGTTGAACCTCAAGCTAAACAGGTTCCTTCATTAACCAAACTTCTTGAAAAAAATGGCCGGCTTTTTGCAAAAGAGATTGAGGTTATGTATGATGTGCAGCCAAATGATCTAGAAGGTTTTATTCTAAAAGAACTCGCCGGACAAGAGTACAAGCAAAACAAAATCTTAGGCGAGCTTTATATAGAAAAATAAAATGGAAAAGGTGCCAATTCCTCATCGCAAGAGGGGGTGGCACCTTTTTATTGTTGTGAAACAAAAAACCAGGGCGTGCCTTTCACGCCTTGAGTTTTATTTGCGCAGCTTTTCAATTTCGTCCGCTACGAATTGTACTTGTGTTCCTACAACAACTTGAATGTTGTTTTTACCTACGATATTAATACCGTGGACACCCGCGTTTTTAATTTTTTGCTGATTAACAGCATCCAAATCTTTTACTTCGACTCTTAGGCGGGTTACACAGTTTGTTAGGGATGTTACATTTTCGTCTCCGCCTAATGCTTCATATATAGTAGCAGCCATTGAAGCAAATTTGTTGCCTCCAGCTTGAGAGGCTACTGAATCTCCTGCTGTCTCTTCTTCTGAATCCTCTTCTCTTCCTGGTGTCATTAAATTGAATTTTTTAATTAAGAATCGGAAGATAAAGTAATAGATAACAGCAAAGACAAGTCCTTGTACGATTAGCATATAAGGCTGATTAGCCAGCGGCAATCTCGAACTTAGGAAGAAGTCAATAAATCCTCCACTAAAAGTGAACCCTGCAGTCCATCCAAAAGAAGCAGCTATAAATAAGGAAAGACCCGTTAGAACTGCATGTGTTACATAGAGTAATGGAGCAACGAACATAAAGGCAAATTCAATTGGTTCTGTTACACCTGTAAAGAAAGCAGCAAAACCTGCAGCTAACATTAAAGACGCTACCATTTTTTTCTTCTTTGACTTGGCTGTATGGTAC